>JAHECH010000036.1 GCA_024641835.1 Deltaproteobacteria bacterium | reverse complement strand
TGGCAGTAGCCCCAGAGATGTAACGCTCCGGTTGGCTTGGAGGGACTGCGCCTACCCCGGAGAAGACTTAAGATCATGGGGGCGGTTGATAGGATAAGTCCATTTCCGGTTGCGGACTCGCCAGAGACCTCCCCCTCGGCCGGCCGCGACCCTGTCCCCTCATAAGTACTTCTCCCTGTTCTCCATGAAGTCTTTATATATCCGGTAATGGTCCGTCGCTTCATACGGGACTTTTTTCACAGGGATTTCATCAAAACTGTAGATCAGCGCTCCCGGACAGGCCAAAAGGATGGGGGAATGGGTGGCGATGATGAACTGTGCATGCCCCTGATTGCCCATCTCTTTGGCGAGTTTCACGAACATCAATTCGCTCCGGGGTGAGAGGGCTGTCTCAGGTTCATCCAGGAGATAGAGCCCCTTGATCCGGTAACGGCTCCGGAAGAATGCCATCAGAGATTGGCCATGGGACTGAGCATTCAGAGATTTCCCTCCAAAATACCTTAACATTCCGGGGTCTGAAGCAGCCCACTCATCCAGGTTCTGTACAAAGTGATGAAAAAACTCGGAAGAAAAGAAAGATCCCGGCACCCTACCATTCGTCCATTCCACCTCCATGAATCGATAAAGGTGATCTTCGTAAGGGTTATTCTCATAGCCGATTTTCTCCCTGTCCTTCCAGATGTGGATCCGGCACTTGTGCGCTATGGCTTCGAGCAGAGTAGATTTGCCGCTCCCGTTTTCTCCCACGAAAAAGGTGACGGGAGAAGTAAATTCGAGGCTCCTCGTTTTACGAAGAATCTCCTGGTTGAAAGGATAATAATCCCTTGTGGGATACTTTTCGGGAGTGAGAGATATTTTTCTCAGGTGCACGAGAAGGTCCTCCATGGATCGAAAGCAGCGGGGCTTCTTAGGCAAGAGAGCGAGTTAAGGCTGTGTTTTTACTTTTCACTGAAGGCAATATAGGATAAGCTGATGGCTGTGTCAATTTTGCCGGCGCACGATAGATCATTTTCTGGGAGGCGGGGAATGGCGATGAACTACGATCTGGAACGGCGGGCTGCCGTGGAAGCGGTGATCAAAGCGTGCAGACTTTGCGAGATGGTGCAATCCGCTCACTTTGCCGGAGGCGTGATAGGAAAAGAGGATGGTTCACCCGTGACCGTTGCCGACTTCGCGGCCCAGGCTGTTGTGAGCGCTCATCTCATGGCCTCTTTTCCGGATATTCCCCTCGCGAGTGAAGAAGACTCCCGGCCCTTACGCCAAAAAGACAATGCGAGGTTGAAACAAGTCGTGTTGGACTATGCGCAGAGCATCAGCCCTCATCTGAGTGATTCTCAGGTTCTTGAGGCGATTGACAGGGGAGATGGAGAGGGCGGCCCCAAAGGCCGGTTCTGGGCCCTTGATCCCATCGACGGCACCAAGGGTTTCCTTCGAGGCGACCAGTATGCGGTTGCCCTCGCGCTGATTGAAGACGGCAGGGTAGTCCTTGGTATCCTCGGCTGCCCCAACCTTCCTTTGAACTCCAATGAACCGCAGAGCCCTCGGGGCGCTCTTTTTGTGGCTGCAGAAGGGCAAGGGGCAGCCATGCGGAGTCTTGAGGAACCGGCAGAAAAAAAGATTCAAGTAACAGATCTTGCCGACCCGGCTCGTGCGGTTTTCTGCGAATCTTTTGAATCCGGCCACTCCTCCCACGATGAGTCTCTCAGGGTGGCGAAACTGCTGGGCACCAAGAACCCGCCCATTCGGATGGACAGCCAGAGCAAGTATGGAATCCTGGCAAGAGGTGATGCAGCCATCTATCTCCGCCTTCCCACCCGGAAGTCCTATGTGGAGCTCATCTGGGACCACGCCGCTGGGTCTATCATCGTCGACGAGGCGGGTGGAAAAGTGGCCGATATCCACGGAAGGCCCCTTGACTTCTCCACGGGGAGATGGCTCAACAACAACAGCGGTGTCATTGCAAGCAATGGAAAGTTTCATGATCGCATCGTAGACGCGGTGAAGTCGGTCATCGGGAAGGAGTAGGTACGAAGCAACCCGCTCTTGGTCCCAAAGACAAGACTGGAATCACGAAAGCGTGAAATATAGAAAGCCAGGCATTTCGCTCCCATGATCGTCCAGGTGTACGAAATACAGACTCCTGAAGAGGCGGAGGCATGCATCGCTCTCGGAGTCGATCACATCGGAAGCGTCATTCTTTCTGAGTCCGACTGGCAGGTTCCCCGGATCAGAGAAGTGATTCGCCTCTCTCATGGCACAACCGTCAAGAACAGCCTCATCCCTCTTTTGAGAGACAGAAATGTTGTTTTTAGGGCCATGGATTACTACCAGCCCCATTGCGTGCACTTTTGTGAAAGTCTCGTGGATCCTTCGGGTCGCATCGCCAGCCTGGATTCCTTCATCGATTTCCAGATGGAATTCAGAGAAAGATTTCCTGAGATCCGCATTCTGCGCTCTATCCCCCTGCCTCCTGATAGCGAGCATCCTCTTCCCATTCCCACCCTCGAAGTTGCAGCAGCATTGGAACCTCACTCTGATCTTTTTCTCCTGGATACCTGGCTGCCGGAGGAACCTGTCAAAGGCTTCATCGGCATTACCGGCCGGACTGGCGCCTGGGAAAAAGCGAAAGCGCTCGTCCTCCAAACGAAAATTCCGGTCTTCCTCGCCGGGGGATTGTCTCGTGAAAACGTCTATGATGCACTTATCAAGGTGATGCCTGCGGGCGCGGATACCTGCAGCCACACAAATATGAGCGATCAGAAAGGGAACAAGATTCGCTTTAGAAAGGATCTTAAGAGGGTGGAAGCCTTCGTGAATGAAGTCCGAAGAGCCGAGACGGCTATAAAGCGTCACCGTGAGGATCTCATGAACGAACTGACGAAACTGAAGGAAGAGTTACGCCAGCGACAGGCAGCAATCCCTCCCCATTCCATAAGACCTCACCAAATCCTTCGAGTCGAGGAGATTGAAGATGAAATCGATCTCAAAGAAAAAGAAATCGAAAGGATCAGAGAATTCTAGCGGCCGGGATCAGCGCAGAGGAGGTCCCCCACCCACAGACCGCCGGCGTGCTGGTCTGGACAGACGATCCGGGAGCGACAGGCGAAAAGCCTATAAGATCGGCTATTTCCTAGAGGGCGGCGTGGAAAGAAGAAGCGGCATTGAAAAAAGATCTAACATGGATCGTCGCGAAGGATCGCAATCCAAGAACGGCCATAAAGACCGTTTACTGGATTATGTCGAGATCAACCCAGAGGCTGAGCCTTTGGCGACCGTCATCTGGCTTCATGGGCTGGGAGCAGACGGCCATGATTTTGAACCTGTCGTTCCCGACCTTCGGCTTCCCACCTCGCTCCCTATTCGCTTTCTCTTCCCCCATGCCCCCGAGCGCTCGGTGACCATCAATGCCGGCATGATCATGCGTGCGTGGTACGACATCTTAGAGCTTGGTGATCCCACGGCAGTCAACATGGAAGAGTTGCTTGAATCCGCTCATCATCTCAGGGCCCTTATTGAAAATGAAAATGAGAGAGGAATGGAGCCTCACAGGATCGTTCTCGCAGGATTTTCACAAGGGGGTACCATCGCTCTCCACGCGGGCTTAAGGTATGAAAGGAAACTCGCCGGCCTCCTGGGACTCTCCACGTACCTTCCAGACCTGGATGCCCTCGCGCAACAACGGAGCAACGTCAACCTGCGGATTCCTATCATGATGGCCCATGGATCCATGGACCCCATGATCCCCATCGGGAAGGGCATTCAAACGAAGCAGGAACTGACCCGACTGGGCTACAGTGTGGAGTGGCATCACTATAGCATGATGCACGAGGTTTGCCCGGAGGAAATCGGCCATATTCGCGCATGGTTGCTGAAAGTGCTCGGCAAGGCTGACTTATAGCCATAAGCATGCTGGACGCAGGGGATACGAGGGACGCCTGGGGGGCCGTGGGGGTCTCTTTCACAATAGAGAAACGAAGAAATCGCTGCCCGGTGATCAGCCTTAGGCCATGGGTGAGGCGGGCGGAGAGCCTCCCGGGAATAGCCATCCAAGGCCAGACATGGGAATGACTACTGAAAGCGCGCCGCCCGCCTTCGCTGCCCCCTTTTTGCCTGGTCTTTCCAGATCTCTCTTCGTTTCCTCATTTTGAAAGAGACCCCCGCGGCTCCCAATCCAGATCCCCTGTGTCCAGCAACCCCACCGATAGCTAGAACCCCAGCTTGTCATTCCCACCTGTCCTTACCCCTCTTTTTGAGATCGATGTACTCGATCCTCCCGCGCTCGTTGACAAAAGATCCGAGCAACCAGCTGACAATGCTGATGATAAGGGATCCGAAAACGGCAGACCAGAAGCCATGGACCTCAAAACCGGGTATGACGCCTGAGACCATCATCAATAGCAGGGCGTTGATGACAAAGATGAAAAGACCGAAGCTCAGGATCGTGAAAGGAAGGGTCAGAAGGATGAGGATGGGACGGAAAAAAGCGTTGAGAATTCCCAGGATCGCCGCGGAAAAGAAAGCGCTCCAGAAACCGTGCACTGTAATCCCTTCTACGAGATACGAAGCGACCAGAATGGCCGCAGTGAGTACAAGCCACCGCAAAAGAATTCCCATGGTTATGCTCCGCCTCCTATCTTATATTCTTGTCCTCTGACTCCCATGGAGGATTCGCACTTTATTTACCCGAATTATCAAGTCGATCAACTCTGTTTTTCCTGAAAGAATCTGTTATGGCCTTTGACAAGAAAAGAGAAACAGAGCTATAGATGATAAAGATTAGATCTGTTTTTGAGAAAAGGAAAGTGATTTTGAAAGAGACGAAAGGAGATAACCATGCGGATTTCTCACATGCTTCAAGCCGTTGATGCCCATGCCTGCGGCGAGCCGGGCCGGGTGATCGTTGGGGGGGTCCTAGATGTGCCCGGTGCCACCCTGTTCGAGAAGATGCGATATTTACAGATGCACGCCGATGGCTTGCGGAAACGCATGTTGCGTGAGCCATGTGGTTATCCAGCGGCCAACTGCAATTTGATCCTGCCGCCGACCCACCCCGAAGCCGACGCGGGATTTGTGATCATGGAACAGACGGAATACCCGGGCATGTCAGGCACGAATACAATCTGCGTCACCACGGTTCTCCTAGAAACGGGCATGGTGCCGATGCGGGAGCCTGTCACGGAGTTGACCCTAGAAGCGCCCGCAGGGCTGATCCGGGTGCGCGCCGAGTGTGCAAACGGCAAAGTCCGATCCGTCACCTTCCAGAATGTCCCGGCCTTTGCGGTCTATCTCGATACCCCCATCGAAGTTCCGCATCTCGGTACGGTCGCAGTGGACGTGGCTTACGGCGGAATGTTCTATGTTATCGCCGAGGCCAGCGCCTTCAATCTGCGGCTGACACCTGACGAAGGCCGAGACATTGTACGGATCAGCGAGATGATCAAAGCGGCAGCACAGGAACAGTTGCCGGTAGTGCACCCGGAGCAACCTGGCTTTGTCGGGGTGACGATTGCCCAACTATCCGCGCCGCCGTCGCGTCACGACGCTCACTTGAAAAACGCCGTGACCGTTTCCACCCGCCAACTCGACTGGAAACGCCCGGCAACCTGGACTGGGGTAATCGATCGCTCTCCATGCGGCACCGGCACCTGTGCCAAAATGGCAACTCTGTATGCTAAAGGCAAACTGGGGCTACACGAAGATTTTCGGCATGAAGGGATTTTGGGGACGATGTTTACGGGGCGGCTGGTTGGGGAAACAAAGGTGGGTCAGTACCGAGCCGTGATCCCTACACTTAGCGGCCAGGCATGGATTACGGGATTCGCCAGTTATGTGATCGACCCGGAGGATCCGTTCCCAGAGGGATTTACTGTGGGCGATCTTTGGTAATCGGAGGGGAAAAGAGCCCTACTGTCTTAGGGTTTTCTCCTCTTTTTGAAGTCGTCCCTCCAGCGCTATTGAGGTCTTCGTCAGCGATAAGCCCCCCAATGCCGTGCACCTCAATTCCGGTGGAAGGCTTCTGCCTACTTGATCCATCGCCTGGATCACTTCATCGAGAGGAATAACCGGGTCATAGTTTGCCAGGGCCATGTTGGCGCAGCCCAGGGCATTGCTGACCGCAAGGACATTCTTGCCAAGGCATGGAACCTCGACCCTGCTGGCGACAGGGTCACAGACCATGCCGAACACATTCTGCAATGCCATGGAAGCGGCCGCAATAACCTGCCTGGTGTTGCCTCCGGCTAAGGTGACAAGAGCTGCTGCCGCCATGCCGGAGCCCGCTCCGCACTCCGCCTGGCACCCCCCCACCTCCGCGGCGAAAGTGGAACGAGCAGAAATGAGGACCCCAATCATACCCGCTGCGAGCATGGCCCTGATCACCTCATCTTCCGAAAGGCCCATGGCACTCGATGCCCCCAGGCATGCGCCGGGGAGTACCCCACACGCGCCTGCGGTAGGTGCCGCGACAATGACCCCCATGGAGCTCTTCACCTCCATCATGGCACTGACATAAAGAATCATCGGGTTCAATATGCCCGCGTCGAGCAACTTCTTCTCCTTCATCTGGCTTCCAAAAAATCCAGATTGATGCCCCAATATTCTGTCCCTGTAGCTCGTCCCTTCGATTCCTTTAAGGATAGAGTTTTGGAGGATCTGAACGATCCTTTTCATCTTCTTGAGCACATCCTCCTTCGAAATATTCCCTCTCTGGCTTTCGTACTCTGCGGCCAGTTCCCACAGAGCCAGGTTTCTGCGTTCGTTGTATAGCTCCATTTCTTCACACGTGATGAACGGGACCTCCATATTCTTTCGAGATAAAATGGGCAACACTGGGGAGAGTTTTTTGAGGAAGAGAACCCCATCTCTTGAATGGAGTTCAGAGAGGGTCTTCTCATTCAGCCTGTGTTGGGTCTTAATCTCAATGAACCTCGCATTCTCACCGTCGCAAAGGCGGACGTCATCCCCTTGAACTCTATTCTTTATCCACTCCATGAGATCCTCGCCGCCGGATTCAAAAAATAGGAGGGTCTCAAAGTAATCTCCTGCTATCGATACCGGCGTCCTGTCAATCTGCGCGATCTCAATCATTCCTCCGCCCGTCGATAGGGCGACCATTTCGTGGATCTCTTTTCCTCCTTTGAGCCATATCTGATACGTATTGGGATGTGTCGCTCCAAACCTTTTGATTTCAAAGGTCACCCTGATTCCTGCCTCTTTTATCGCTTTAGCAGACTCCATCAGTCGCTCGTCATCAGGTTCCCAACCCAAAAAGCCTCCAAAAAGACCCATGTCCGAGCCCTGGCTTTCATGTGTCGTGGCAAGCGAGCCTGCAGGATCGAACGCAACCCTCACCTCTTCTATTCGGCCATCCATCAGATCTCTTGCCAGCCTGCCAATCCTAATGGAAGCCGCGCAGTGAGAGCTGGAGGGACCTCTCATGACGGGCCCAATGACGTCATTAAAAATACTCGGGTAGTATGGTTGCATGCCGAACCCCTTTCTCCCCTTCCCATCTTGCCTTGAGTTGAATGCTCCTCCCTTAGAATAAAGGGGGGGAGAGCAATTTCACTGTGATGAAGAGCTCGGGCTGGTCCAGGAGGGGGGAGCGGTCACGCCTCCTTGAGATTCAACTGATGCGTCACTTTGCTCAAGAACTGCCTGGTCCTTTCTTGTTTGGGATTTCCAAAGAGCGCGGCTGGCGGTCCCTCCTCCACGATGACGCCGTTATCAATGAAAATGACTCGATCTGCAATCTTCTGAGCAAAAGGAATCTCATGGGTCACAAAGACGATAGTGATAGCTTTTTCTCGCGCGAGACTTTCAACGACATCCAACACTTCTCCCGAGAGTTCGGGGTCAAGGGCAGATGTAATCTCATCCAGCAAGAGGACCTCAGGTTCCAATATCAGAGCTCTGGCAATCGCAACTCTCTGTTGTTGACCGCCGGATAATTGGGATGGATAGTGATTAATTTTATCGGATAAGCCAACCTTGGCAAGAACAGTGGATGCTTTCTGTCTCGCCACCTTGGGATCGGCCTTCAAGACAACCCTTAGCGCCAGTTCAACATTTTCTAGGGCCGTATAATGGGGGAACAAGTTGAATTGTTGAAAAACAATGCCGATTTTTTGCCTCGCTTTGCGGAGAACCGCCCGATGGCATTTCACAATCGAAGTATCTCCGACTACAATATCTCCACTTTCTACAGGTTCCAGCCCGTTCAAACAAAACAACAGTGTTGACTTGCCACAGCCGCTGGGGCCGATGATCACCAGCTTTTCTCCCGGTTCAATCGTTAAATCCAAGTCTCTGAGAACGCGCAACTTCCCAAAGTATTTGTTAACCTTAGTTATCTCGATCCTCATTGTCGACTCAACCCTTTTTCTTTAGCCGGAGTTCCAATCTCTGGCTCAACCTTGAGATGGGAAAGCAAATGAGAAAATAGATAACTGCAGCCATGATCCACGGAGACATGGGTTCCAGAGTCCTTCGCCCTATAATGCCCGCTGAAAAAGCGAGTTCGATGAATCCGATGGTCGAAACCAGGGAAGTGTCTTTGATCACGCCAAGACACACCCCAACGTAGGGTGGAATCATGATTCGAACAGCCTGGGGCAAGATGACATAGCGCTGAACTTGGAAATATCCCATTCCCAGACTCTGGCCCGCCCACCATTGTGTCTTGCTGATCGCATCGATCCCTGCCCTAACCACTTCACTCGCATAGGCTCCTTGGAACAGTGCCAAGGAGGTTACTCCGGCAAAAAAAATCGATGTATTGATCCCGGTCAGCGGTGGAATGGCATAATAGATGAAATATACTTGGAGGAGAAGGGGCGTCCCCCTGACGGTGTCTACATAGATGGAAGTCAGCCACCACAGCAAAGGATTCTTCTTCACATTTTTGAGAGTTCTGATCCAGCCCACGAGAGCGCCAATGCAGGAGCCGACGCCAATGGCTCCTGCGGAAAGAGCGAGCGTCACAAGAGTGCCTTTAAGCAAGAAATAGATATCATATGGAGTCATGGAAATCAGGTTTGTCGTGAGCGCTGTGAGATCCAATGGGGTTACTCTCCTTAAACAGCTTCACTCTCGTACCAATGGAAGCGGAGATTGGGTTGGGAGTCAGATATATTTATACTTGAAGAACCGTCTGTCCATGGCATTTGAAAAAAGGACCACGGACTTTGAAAGAATAATATAAGCAATAATGACGACAATGTAGGTCTCGATTGACCGAAAGGTGCGGGCCTGCAGATTGACAGCCTCGTAGGTGAGATCTCGAACGCCAATCACCATGGCCAGGGCTGAAGCCAAAAACGAAATCACAAATTGACTGCAAACGGCGGGAAACACTATCCCCAGGGCAGGCTTGATGATTACGTATCTAAAAACCTGGAGCCAGCTCATCCCCAGGGAAATACCGGCATTTGTCTGTTCCTTCTTGATCGCCTCAATCCCTGCACGAATGATCTCCGTGAGGTAGCCCCCGTTGTTGATGCCCAGAGCGATGACAACACAGAGAAAAGGCGAGATGTTGATCCTGAAGGAGCCTAGCCCGAAATACCACAAATAGAGTTGCACCAAGAGCGGGGTATTTCGAATGACTTCCACAAATGAAGAAGAAGAGAAACGAGCGAACCGGTTATTCGAATTCCTTGCGACAGCCGCAATCATTCCTAAAATGAAACCCAGTACCATCCCTAGAACAGCGATTTCCATGGTCACCAACGCGCCGCTCAGGAAAAGATGCTTGTTGGCCCAGACGCTTCGGTAATTGAAGATATAATCCACTGAGTACTATACCTAATCTTTTCTCTTATGCAAAGGGGGAGTCAAGTGCAAGAACTCCGAACTCCCCCTCATCCCTTTACTTCACATAAGCTGGAGTCACAGGCCAGTAAGGGAAACCTGATTTTGCGTATATCTTCTCCAAGTCACCTCGCACCATGAGATCCCACAGCCAGGTGTTAATCCACTGAAGCCAAATCAAATCCCCTTTCCTCACCGCCAGTCCACACCATTCGTAGTAATACGGGGGCCCAACCGTCCTGAACTGCCCAGGGTTTTTGCTCATTACATCGTTGAACCAGATATCATTTTCGCAGATGGCGTCCACCTTCCCTTGTTTCAATGCAAGAACCTGATCGGCATTGCTGTCATAGGAAATGTATTTTGTGTTTGGGTTTTCCTTTTTCCATTTTTCGTAGAATTCAAGATAGCCAATCTCTGGCGTCGTCCCCCTGACTGTCCCCATCGTTTTCCCCTTCAAATCAGAGAACTCCTTGATGCTGCTGTTCGCCGGGACCATAGCTACCATGGCTCCTCTTTCCATGGGGATGGAAAAGTTCACCACCTTAGCTCTCTCAGGGGTAATGGTGAGAGCAGCAATGCTGACATCCACCCTTTTGGCCACAAGAGCTGGTATTCTGTTGGCGCTCGCGGTTTCAATGATTTCGAGCTTGACTCCGAGATCCTTCGCCATTCGCGTTGCCAAATCGACGAAAAGACCAGCCGGCTGGCCTTTCGCATCCCTGTAGCCGCCAGGGGGCCAGTCGAGCATGGCCCCTACCCGAAGCACCCCGCGGGAGAGAACTTCGTCCAGGGTATTCTCTAAACTTTGTTGAGCCATGGCCGGCAGCGCCATACCACCGATGAGTAGCACCAACCCAAGGATACAGAAAAGTTTTCTTCCAGTGATCTTCATAGCGTCCTCCTTCATTGCATTTGGGAAAACAGTTTGAGTTGCCTAACTCACCCTAGTTTGGTTTGTTCCCTCTTCACCTCCTTTCCTCCAAAGGCGCTCTCCATAATCAAGAGCTCGCTCACGCTCATGAAAGGACTACGACGTGAACCACCCACAATGAATGCTGAAAATAATCCCCGTAAAATAGAATCCGTTATTGGCAGGTTTCGAACTCAGGAAGTTCGATGTTTTTGAACATTTTCAGTTGAATAGGAGATAAGTGGTCAGACCACTTTTAACCTTTTTGATTTTTAAACGGCTGCAATGTTTTTGTCAAGCAAAATCAATCGGCATAGCTTGTCCATGTTCACGTCTTCGTCAGCTCTCGGTGTCTAAGATCTAACGTTAATAAGTTTCCCCGCCTCATTCTTAGCCTTATCTACTGGTTTTTCCCAAAGAAAAAACATCATGCTGGCTCACGCCTGGATTTCGCAGGCCCAAGGCAAGAATGAAAATACCTGTTGACATTAACGAGAGGAAGTATATAAGTGGTACGAACAGTTTTGCTGTTCTTTTACGTGGGTGAACATGAGGATGTTTCCGGAGACAATTTGGTTCCCGGCGTAGCCTCCGCCCATGTTCACCAAAATCCCAAGCTTTCGTCTTAAAATTCTCTGGACATTCGATCCCTCAACTTGGCGGTTCGATTTTTTTTTCGCAGGAGCCAAAATTGAGCCAATCCCTGAAGGAACAAGCGATGAAAACCACTGCGCCTGGGCTGGTCGTCGAGAAGATACTAGCCCAGTTGAAGGCGCGAGAACTGAAACCCGGTGACAGACTGGCATCTCAAAGGCAGTTGGCTTCTTCCTTCGGCGTGAGCCGATCCACAATTCGAGAGGCGATCAATGCCTTGTCTGGCATGGGGTATTTGTACGCAGTGCAAGGAAAAGGCACTTTTATCAGAGATGGACTTTCCATGCCAGACTCAGCACCCGCTTCATGGAACTCACTTCTTGAAGCAGGCTCGATATTTGACCTCATGGAAGCACGAGAGCTTCTTGAGTGCAAATCCGCTGAACTGGCGGCCAAAAGAGCTAACAAAGAACATCTCCGCCAGATTAAGGAGATCGTCAAGAGAATTGGGGAGAGCGGGAAAGACATCAATCGATTCTTTGAAGCTGACCTGGATTTTCACTTGGCGTTAGCGGAGGCGAGCGGAAATAAGGTCATTTGTGAGGTCATCAAGATTCTAATCAAGAAGGTCCTGAAATATCACACTTACTTCCGAGCCACTTCATCCGCCGCAGTCCGAAAACTGGCATTCAGAACCTCATCCCAGATTTTGACCTATCTCAGAAACAGGGATGGTGAAAAGGCTGCAGAGGGAATGCGCAGCCATCTCAATATGGTCAGCAAGGAACTGAAAGAAATCATACTGGAACTGGCACCTGTTTTGGCAGGCGTGGACAAAAGGCTGCATGGGCCGTAGCCCCTTGCGGTTTCTCGGCTCAACAGGTGCGCAGTTCTTTGACCAGTTTTTCGGTCTTCTTTTTGTCTTCTTCTTCGAGGGGCAGCTTGGGACTGCTCGAGTACCCGCCGCACAGACCCATCGTGTCCAACGCGTGCTTCAGAATCTTCTGGACCTTTCCTCCATACTCCAGGTAGCGCAACATCGGCAGCATCCGCTTATAGATTTCCCATCCCTTCGCATAATCGCGGAGGATAACGACGGACTCGAAGAGTTGTACCGACAGCTTTGGCGCTATATTCCCCATGACGCAAACCCAGCCTTTGGCCCCCATAACGAACGATTCGTACGCCATGTCCTCCCAGCCGCAAAAAACTGTGATACCATCATCCGTCAAGACTCTGATTTCCGTAATCCGCTTGATGTCCCCAGTGCTCTCTTTGATATATCGGGTATTGGGCACCTTCGCCAGCCGGGCAACCGTGTCAGCTTTGATGTCCACCTTAGAGCTGAAGGGATTGTTGTAAATCATGATCGGAATATCGATCGCTTCAGCGATTCTGCGGTAATGGACAATGATTTCTTCCTGGCTCGGCGTATAATACCAGGGAGGCAGAACAAGCACTGCAGAGGCCCCGGCCTTCTGCGCACCGCGAGCATTTTCAATCGCTTTCTCCGTGGTTTCAGCACTCGCCCCTACCACCACCGGGATGCGGCCTTGCACGGCGTCCATAACCGTCTCCGTGATCTTCATTTTCTGGACATCATTGAGACTGGCAAATTCTCCGGTACTCCCGAGAGGAATCAAGCCATGAACGCCTTCTGAGATCCACCAAGAGATGTTCTTGCGAATTCCTTCATAATCGACTTCCCCGTTCGCTGTGAACGGGGTGACCATGACCACATACACTCCTTGTAATTCATGCATTTCCCGCCCCGCTTATGCCATCTTGTAAAACAGAGAAGATGAAAAAGTATGGATCTTCATTGCTTGTCACAGTTGCGGATGACTATAAGAAAGGAGGACTTTCGGTGTCAAGAGAAAAGGGCATGCGGAGAGGCGACTGGTCCGACCAGTTGCGATTGCCCGGAAGGACCGACCAAACACTCGTTGCGAGACCTATGCCCCTGCGAGCGTAACGAGCGAAACTCAGTTCAATTCGGAAAATAGTTGACAAAATTCTCTCAGCTCACATGATGTGCTATTTTTTAGGTCTTTCTTTTGATTTGACCAAGTTGGAAAAACCTCTCCACTCATGCATAACGTTTTCACTCATTGCGACAACCAAAGACTGTCTGCAAATGAAAGATCACCTTCTGCGATCATGCAAGAAGGTCTGCCAACCCCGTTTTCTCGCTTAAGAAACGATCAAATCCTTCATCATCCATGGCGAAGCGCTTGCCCAGGAATTCCTCGCTCAGGAAACCGGCAGAGTAAGCGATCTTCGGCGAGTCGGAAAGAATGGCGTCCACAATGATCTCCGCGATGAGGTCGCCTCCCGGAACCGTGGCGTTGACGAACAATTTCCCGATGGACGCCCCGGAAGTTTGATACAGGGGCTTGTAATCAGGGCCTGTTCTCGAAAGGAGATCGCCGGTGATCTTGTTGGCCGCTTCATTGAA
>JAHECH010000607.1 GCA_024641835.1 Deltaproteobacteria bacterium | reverse complement strand
AGGCTTTCAATACGAGGTCCTTTCTGACATAGAGCGTCACCGTTTTCCCCTTCACCTTGGTTGTAAGGCTATATCCGGGCATGGAAGGGGATCTGGCAACGGTGCCTATCAGGAAGGAATCGAGATGAGCCGTGATTTCCTGGCGGAGCAAAATCTGTCGTTTCTTAACAAGTGCGAGCCTTGACATGGGATGTTCCTCTGCTTATAAGAGTATTTTTACTCTTATATAAGAACCATAAAAAAGCCCGCTTGTCGAGCTTTTTTCAATTACCCTAGCAAAATAAGTGGTCAAAGAGCTAAACTGTTACAGGTATTGTGTTGTGAAGAAAGGGGACGTACATCATATTATTACTTCCGGCCTGATTTGTTCGGGACAATGCGAGGAAACCAACAAAACCCAAGGAAGCCGGAAGAAAATTGCATTGCCGCCCTGCCCACACCGCAAGGTTGTCATACTTTGCCACGAACCGCACATATCACAGCCCTCAGAATACTTGGATATGACTTACCGATCACAGCCGCATCCGACCCTGTGATAAGACAATAAAACCATAGAAATCATGCGATTTGAAACAAGTGGCATGTTACCACTGTTCATAAACCACCGGCCGAAGCACATGCAGGCGCTAAACGGCAGGCTTAGCCGCGATCTTTTCAAGTGCGTCTATAGAGTCTGAGAAGCGTGTGTGAGCAGTCAGTATGTTGGCGCCTGATTCTGCAAGGAGGAAATTTAGCAAGCCAAGCCCGTCAGGTGAGTTAGATGCTGATTGCACCATGAAGATCAAACCAGACATCCCTCGCGTCTCTTTGTCCAAAGCCTTTCGAAGCCTCTCTAAAACCGCGCCCTCCGGGGCATTGGCACCGTCACGCAAGGCTCTTTCGAGACGCTCAACCTCTTTCTTCGTAAGTGCTACACCTACAGATAGCCTATCCAAAACCTTTGCCATCCGGTCTCGGAGCTCTTGAGATATGCCGAGGACGGGCAGTTCTTTATTCACATAGTTGATATTTCCCTGAATGTTCCGCAACTCCTGATAAAGATCAAAGACCTAGATTTTAATTAGGGAGCAATGTTGGCCTCGGCGCCGAATGCGTTGGTTAAGAGATCTTCAGGCCTTGAAAGAGAGGCTGCTATATCGGGATCGATGAATTCAGGATTCTGCGGACACTGCCTGCAGAATCCAGCAAGCCTGTACCTATCGAGGCCCGAAAGTCTTGCAGACAGCTACGCGTGTATTCCCCTTGATGGCGTCCTGCCATTTCTGGTAAGAATATCTTTGAAGCTCGGTCGGGAGGCATGGGATAGGGCCTGGGGCAATTACGAACCGTCACTATACCATGAAATAAAACTTGCATATTTTCCCAAAAAGAGCTATTTTCTTGATCAGGAAAATGGAAAGAATCAGGAAAATACCGACAGAAAAAGAAATGATCGAACTGCTCCGAAGCGGCAAGGTCTCCCTGCCTCCGCTCGCTTTTCGCTTTTTGGAAGATAAGCCGGTGGCGGGTGGAGACCGTCGTTTCGATGCACTGGTTGAGGCATCATGGCGCCAACTCACAGCAAGGTTCGTCGTGGAGTGCAAATCCCTTTCGACGCCCAAGGCATTTCAGGATGGGCTCAACCTGCTGAAAACATCGTCGCTCCCGAAGGGCTGCCTGCCCATGCTGTTTCTACCCTTCCTCAGTGAACGGCAATTGAAGGAGCTGGAGATGGAAGGCATCAGTGGCATCGACCTGTGCGGCAATGGTGTGGTGGCTGCGCCTAGCTTGTTTGCTGTATTCCGCAGCGGCGAGAAAAACCGGTTCTCCTCTTCTGCTCCGATCAAGAACATCTATCGGAAAAACAGTTCCATGGTAGGACGGGTCTTCCTCGTCCGTTCCGGCTACGAAACCGTTCAGGAGATCTGCGCGGAGATCAACCGGAGAAACATGCTCGTGACCCTCTGGAATAAGAGGCCCATGAGCCTATCAACGGTTTCCAAGTCGTTGAAGACCTTGGAGGAGGACTTGATCGTCGCGCGCAAAGGGACCATTCGCCTGCTGCAACCCGAGAAGCTTCTGGAAAAACTGAATGAGAACTATGTCAGTCCTGAGATCAAAGAGCGAGTCCGCCTAAAAGTCCCTGAAGGGGGCGAAACGATCCGAGAACTGCTATGGAAGCAATCACAGGAGAAGAGAGTGCCTTTTGTGGCTAAAGGGACATCATCTGTCGCCCAATTTGCGGTAATGCAGCGCGGGGATCTGCTCACCGTCTACTGCCCTCGTTTGGAGATGCTGTTGGACCAGTTGGGTGCCAGCCAGACGGATCGCTTCCCGAATCTCGAACTCCTAGAGACGGAAGATGAAACAGTCTACTTCGATGCCCGGAAGCAGGGGGATGTCTGGTGGGCCTCCCCCGTTCAGGTGTACCTGGAACTGATGGCCGGCGACAAGCGTGACCAGGAGACGGCCGAACAGGTGAAGTCCTACATTCTGAAGAATTTTCAGACAATACAAAAGTGATTACGATACTCGATCTCCAAACATCACTGCTCGATTTGCTCCACGAAATGGAAGGCACAGACATCAAACTTATCATTGGTGGGGGCTTCGGTATATATCTCAGAACCGACCACGTGCGCCGGTTGGGTATGAGGACACTTTTGAGGGAATGGCCTGAACCGCGTTCCACTAATGACCTCGATTTGTTTCTCCGTCCAGAGTTGCTTATTGAATCGGCAAAATTGAAACCCCTGGCGGAAGCCATTAACAGGCTGGGGTATAAGGTAGTTACAGGGGCGGAGAAATACCAGTTTGTAAAGCCCGGGCCAGGAGGCGCAGAGGCGGGCAGCATCAAGATAGACCTCCTTACCGGCCCGCAAATTCGGTTTCATGGTACGAGGGTGAGGGTTGACACACGCCGGGCTCGGCCCAATCCTTCCGTGGGCATTCATGCTCATCCCGTCGATGAAGCGCTGACTTTGGAGGAGGGGCTGTTGCGAAAAACACTGGCGGGAAAAATGAGTTCAGGCGCACCGTGGCATGGTGAGGTTTTCTTGCCGCATCCGTACACGTTCTCGCTGATGAAGCTTTTCGCATTCAGAGACCGGCTTGACGATGCTGACAAGGAATTCGGCCGCTACCATGCCCTGGATTTGTACACGATTTTGGCGACAACGATTGAAGAAGAATGGGAACATGCTCTTAGATTACGCGGCCAGCATAGAAAACAGCCTTATCCTATGGAGGCCGGGACCCTGGTCTCAGAACACTTTTCCGCCCTTGACCGTTTGGGTATGATCCGATTGAGGGAAAGCCCCTATTATAGACCCGAATTGCAGCTTGACGAATTCATGTCGGCCCTCCGGGAAATGTTTCCGCCGATCATTTAGGGGCACGGTCAACCTATATTGTGACCTCATGGTGTTCGGAGGAATTCTCAGTGTTGAGGGACGTGCTTGACTAAGTTGACTCACTCATCCCTCAGGTTTCCCCTTCCCTGTTTCTTCTTGACCGGCTTGGCTTGGCGTGCCGCTGACTCTTTGACTTCAAAGCCGATTCGCTTCCAACGGGAGGAACGGATCATCCATTTGCGTGAAAAGGGGTCAAGTCTGCCCTTGACTCATTCCTAACACCCTCATGCATCTTCTCCCAGGATATTATTTTGCA
>JAHECH010000606.1 GCA_024641835.1 Deltaproteobacteria bacterium | reverse complement strand
GGAGATTGTATTCATTCACCTGCGGCATGGCCTTCTGCATCTCCAGAGCACAGCACACCGCTCGCTGGGCCGCATCTTCCATGACCAAAGGTGCACCAAAAAGCACCAGGATGGCGTCCCCGATGATTTCATCGATGGTGCCGCCGCTTTGCTGGATTGGTTCTACCATGGCGGAAAGGTAATGGTTCAGCAGGGTAACCACCTCGGTGGGCTCAAGCCGCTCGGCAAGGGCGGTGAACCCCCGAAGATCGGACATCAGGATGGTGACCTCCCGCTTTTCTCCACCCAGCTTGAGCCCGTCCGGCATGTCCAGGAGAGCTTCCACGATTTCGTCGCTCGTGTAACGGCCAAAGGTCTTTCGGATGAACTCGTTGCGGCGCTCGAGGTCCTTGTTCAGCTCCTCGAGCTTCTGGTAGGAGTCCTTGAGCTGCCGGGTCATCTTGTTAAAGGCGGTGGAGAAATCCCCCATGAAGTCCACCCGCTGCTCCAGGTCCCCGTCAGCGATCTGCTGGGTTTTCCAGGTGAGGTGCCGCAGATTCGACTGCAGCGCCTTGAGGGATTGAACTACGTGCATCCGTCCCAGGAGGGGCCGCGTGCCCAGCTCTCCCTTCGACATCTGTTCCAGGGCTGTCTCAAAAGGTGCAAACTCGGTGAGGAAACGATTAGCGTAGGTCATGAGCTGACGGAGTTCATTATCAGGGAGATCCTTCGGTATGGGAAGCGGTGGCGGGACCTTGCCTGTGCGAAGATGGTGGAAGGTGGCCGTAACAGCGTCGATGAGTTGTTCTTCAACAGAGATCATGGTAACCCTCAATCACTTAGGGACGACGGTGAAACGGCAGACCCGTCCTCCGGAGCCCCAGCAGTCCACTTCCTTGACCTGGAAGTCCCTTCCCGAGTAGGCGAGAAGCAGCCCTGCGATAAATCCCTCGTCATAGGTGCAGATCTCCTCCGAGCATACGGGAATGCCCGAGCAGTCGAGGTCCTCGGCTACCGTGACAACGTAAAGCCCCTTTTCATGGTCCGCGGACTCAACGCGAAAGATCCCTATTCCCAGTTCCTTCATGGTTTTCTGGAGATCGGCGAACAGGCTGTCCAAGTCTTTCTTGTCGGTGAGGATGTTTTCATAGAACTCCTCACCGGCCTTCTTGCCGGCTTCGAAAAAGATCCCGTCCGCTTTCTCGACTCCCAAATCCCGGATGAGTATGTCTCGAAGGGTAAACTGCATCAGCCGGTACACGGCGACGTGGACATTAGAGCCCAGATTTGGACGTCCTTCTTGGATGTCGCCCAGCATGCTCCATTGGAATTGGCTCTCCTCTCGTGCTTCCTTAAACATGTTTTACTCCTCTTTCCTTCATTAAGGCTCCCTCACGGCAGGCGAGTTGAATCGCATCAAGCAGCGTCTGTTCATCAAAAGGTTTCCTCAGGTAGGCAACCGCACCCGCCTTCCTCGCCCTTTGCTGCCACTGCTGGTTGTCGTGGGCGGTCATGAAAATGACCGTGTACCTCGCCCCCGATGAGGATAGCCTCTCTTGCAGATCAAGACCCGTCATGCCCGGGAGACGAATGTCCAAGACAAGACAACCTTCGCCCCCCTCGGGAGCGGAATCAATGAACTCTTCTGCGGACCCGAAGGTTAAGGCATGATAGCCGGCAGACCTCAGCAGCCGTTTCATGGCCCTCCGTACGGACTCATCATCATCTACCACATATACCGTGACTGATTCTTGAAGCATGTCACCTCCACCTTTACGTGAAAAAGGCAGGTTGCCCCGCTCGGAAGAGCGGAGATGAATGGCCGAAAAGGGCTTTTCTTTAGAACCCGTGCTCCCGCACGGGGCTTCTTCACTGACAAAATTGCCCGGTGAATGGATTCACGCGACCTCCTCCGAGAAAGGGGCAGGGCAGAAAATATCATTTTGAATTTATGGGAATTAAAACGGGAAAGATATTGGACTTTGGTCCAATAGGGAGCGTCCAGCTTTACGCTGGCGTCCAGCGGGACGCTGGCGTCAAGTCACCGAGGAATGGATCCCAAGCTTTTCGCTAAAACGAACGAGGTCTGAGAGGGATTGGGCGCCCATTTTTTCCATGACACGGCCACGGTGCACCTTGATGGTCTTTTCCGTAATCCCGAGATCGAAGGCCACCTGCTTGTTCAGCATACCGGTCACCACGAGCCGGAACACCTCGCGTTCCCGTGTGGTGAGGGTATCCCACTTCGCGCGGAGCTTTTTCATTTCCTTTTGCTCATGCCGGCGGCGGCGGTCCTTTTCAATCCCCTGGGAAACCGCGTCCAGGAGGTCCCTGTCCTCGAAGGGTTTCTGGAGGAAATCCATTGCGCCGGCCTTTAAGGCCCTGACGCTGGCAGGGACCGTCCCGTGGCCGGTGATGAAAACGATGGGAAGAGAAATACCCTTATCGGCCAGCCGGTCCTGGAGTTCCAGCCCGCTCAGCCCTGGCATCTTGATGTCAAGAACGAGGCACCCCGGCGCGTCGGGGTGGGTGAAATCCAGAAACTCAAGGGCCGACGGGAAGGTCTTAGCCTCATGGCCGGCCGATCGCAGTAAACGTTCCAGAGCCTTTCGCACGGACGGGTCGTCATCGACCACATATACAACAGGCTTTTCCTCTGTCACGACGGATCTCCCTGGTGTGCCGGTAGCGTGAAGGCAAAGGTGGCGCCGCCTTCCCTGTGGTTCGAAGCCTCCATGGTCCCGCCATGGGCCTTGATGATCGTCTGGCTGATCGAAAGCCCCATGCCCAAACCCTCAGGTTTGGTTGTGTAAAAGGGCTCGAAAAGGCGGTCAACGAGGTGTTCGTCGATGCCAGTCCCAAAATCTGTCACAGAAGCGTTCACGGTCCGGCTATCCAGCATGGCGGTTCTCACAATGATTTTCCGTTGACCGGATGGTGAATTTCTCATGGCAGCGGCCCCGTTCAGAATCAGGTTCAAGATCACCTGCTGCAACTGGATGCCATCCCCATGGATCGTCGCCAAACCCGGGCTCAAATCCGTGGCAATGGACAATCCCTGGAGAAGCGAGTCGCCCCGAATGAGATCAACGACTTCTTGAATCACCTCGTTCAGGTCCAAGGGTTCGTCACGGAGTTTTTCCTTTTTCACAAGAGCCCGGACTTTCCGAACCACATTACTGGCCCGCCTGTCGTCCTGGATGATGTCATCCAGGATCTGGCGGACTTCGTTGATGTCCGGCGTGGCCCGGGTGAGAAATCGCTGGGCTGCCTCAGCGTTGCTCAGAATGGCCGTAAGCGGCTGGTTGATCTCGTGGGCCAATGACGTGGTCAATTCCCCCATCATGGCGATCCGCGTCACGTGGGCAAGCTCATCCCTGCGCTGCCGAGCCTCGACCTCGGCCTGCTTACGCACCAGGGCATTCACTAATATCCCTCCAAGCAGTCGCAGTCGCGGAAAATGTTCCTCAGACCAGGCGCGCTCGCTGCGAGCCGTATTGATGGCAACGAGGTAATGATCGGGCCCATGGAGGATCGGTACGTTCACAGAGGATCGAATCCCCCACTCTTGGTATGTTTGTTTGTCAATACTCGCTTCGGTCGATAGATCTCCAAGCGTCGTAAAATACAGAAGTTCGCGCTGCTCTATCACTTTCTTGTAGACCCAGGGG
>JAHECH010000605.1 GCA_024641835.1 Deltaproteobacteria bacterium | reverse complement strand
ATCCGCCGCGAACTGTCCCGGGCGATGGGGCTGCGAGAACCTGTCCGGATGTCCCAAGCAGTTCGATTATCTTATCCTTCAACCTGAAGACGATATTGAATATATTTCTTCTCTCCATTTCATCCAGGAGATTTGTGGTCCTTTGAAGGAAACGGCTCTCCCTGTCACGTTTCATATCTTTTGACGGCTCCAGGGACGATTTGAGTTGGGTTAAAAGTTCTTCAATGAATTCCTTTTTCCCGCCCAATGTACTAACCTCATATGACGACAAGAACTTGATGTTTATTCATTGCTCGACGAGGCAAACCTCTTAGCAAGTCGCGTTTGCAATGCTTCCCTTGCTCTAAGCAATAGATTGCTCACCTGCTGAGCCTTATCTTCCGGCAGGCCCAGGATTTTACCGATTTCTTCGTTGGAAGGCCGGATTAGAGAATCATTCATCAAAGCATCCCTTCTTTTGGATTTCTTCTCCATCTCCTCTTCCAGCGCCTTGGCCTCAGCTATCCCTTCTTCAGAGGAATTCTTTCTTATCTCTCTCAATCTCGCTTGCCGATTCCTGATCTCAAGCCAAAGAATAACCGCGCTATTGAAGTCCTTGGCTCTCTGAATTTCCTTTTCCACCAAGTGGCTCATTATATCTCGAAGGCGCCCCTCGAGTTCGTGCACTGCATATCCAGTAAAATGGGCAAGGTTCTCGATTTCTGGTGTCGTGAGCGGCCAGTAGTGAAGGAGGCTCAGTCTAAGTGCCCACAGCTTTTTCTCTCCGGGTATATCACTTAGTTCATCCAGGGCCTTTTCCAGGTACTCGCTCAGTTCTCCGTCAGCGCCGGATTCAGCTACCAGGATTTCGAGCGTCGCCCTGCCTCCCCTTCCCAAAGGAGTGGAGAGTGGAATTTTGCTTTTTTCAGCCTCCCTTTCGGGTAGCCTCTTTCTCCTGGCCTGTTTATTAAGCCAGTCTCGGGTCTGGTTCTCAGCAACGCGGCCAAGCCAGTTCTCTACCGCCGAAGGGTCTCGACACTGAGCCAGAATGCCTCGACAGTAAAGCTTCTCCACGATCTTCTCGTGGATTTCCCAAATGACGTCCTCATCATTTAGAAGGTCATAACGATCGTAGGAGCGAAGGGTTGACTCGATGGCTCCCAGAAGAGCTGGAATAAAACGGCGGAAAAACTCTTCCCACGCGCCTCGGTTGTTCTCGATACAGGCATGAACTAGCTGTTCGTCTGAAAGATCCCTAAGGTTCATCCCCTTAGATTTCTCCTCTTGTTTTCCTGTGAGAAAACTTCCCAACCCTCAGACAGTTACGCTAGCCGGAAAGAAGTTGTGGTATGAAAGCCTTTATAAAATCTTCATGTGCATCCGTCAACTCTTTTGTCAAGCCTTAAGACTCCTCTTTCGCGTGTAAATTCTGAATGAAATTTCCGGATCTAGTCTGTGCGTTTGCGGTGTTTTGATCTCATTTTAGGTTTCTTTCACAGAGGATTAAAACAAATCGCCTTTTTGTCGTCTTTTCTACTTTAGCCGAGGGGCTCTCGGTCCGTTAGGCTGAGAGATGTCAGGGGCATCCATCTTCTGTGTCAACCGAACAAAGGTGGTCTTGATGGGAGCAGCTGCAAGACACCGAAGGATAGCGAGGATGAAGTACTCGGCCAAGTTGGCCGATGAGGACACGAATCGTTTCGATATGGCATGGGAGAAGAGGCTCAGCTCGTGGCTGGAGCAGATCAAAAAAAAGCAGGATACCTGATGGACAAGAAAGGGAAGTCTTTCCCGAGAATCTTCGAGTACGTGGAGGAAGCCATGAATGTTCTGAGGTTCTGTGGGGAAAAGGCGCTTGAGAAATACGGTGAGAGTGCTTGTGAGATCCTGACAAACGAATGCTGCAGGGCCTTTGCCAGGAGGGTCGATCTCAGGCTTTTCAAAATGAACAGCTATCCAGAGGTGCCGGCACCAGCTCCAAAGTTCTAGGCACGGCATTTTCATATCGCAATTGTTTTTGCCCAGCGCGAAAAGGGTGGCCCCGGCTTCAGACTTTGCCGTTAAGCGGCCATCTTTTGGTTTAACTTAAACTGTTTATGCAAGGGGATATGAATGATGAGGATCAATTTGATCAAGGGACAGGAGGTCTTTGAACCAGTGTCCGATGCGGATTCCGCACATGTCGGGGTCCCGGCAGGTGTGGAGGAATTGAGGGCGCTCGATCATTTACTCAAAAGAAATCGGGAAGGCAAGAAAGCGCTCGCAGAGGCATTGCTCCATCTGGGGCTTTCATCTTCTGCAGTGGAGAGAATTCTCCATTTGGAATCCGACGGTGAAAGACCCGTCTCCAAGGAAGCGACCCGGATCCATGAAGATATCGATCTTGTACAACAAGGAGGTCTAGGTGAAGAAGAGATTTCAGTTTCCTGCTATCAAGGTTAGTAAAGTGACTGCCGGCTATGAAGCAGTGACCGGTGTTGATCTAAAATCTATCCTAAAGGCGGACCTCTTTTTTGACAAAACCGGTTCCAAGGATGAAAGCAAAGAGTCATGCATGGAGGCTAGGCATAAGAACCTCCATCTGATGAGGGAAGCTTTTATTCGGGCGCTGAACGTATCTTCCCCGGAGTTTTGTCTTGAGATGCGCCTGACGGTGTGCCCCGACCTGCTCCGGATCTCTTGCGGAAAAGTCTTCATTTCCTTGATCATCCGTACTTTCTCTTCAAGCGAAGAAGGTGCGAGGGAGCAGGCTGTTTCAAAATACCTGGGGCTCAGGCCGCTGCTTCTCGCCTACATGAAGGAAGCCGAATTTGTCGCGATCCCCACTGAAGAGCTTCTGGAAAGAAGGCTCAATCCTTTTCCTGTCAAGAAAGCCCTATCTATAGGCCGCTTTCGGGAAACCGTCTCCCTTTCCACTCCTTTAGAGAGATTGAACTTAGGCTTCGTAGCAGAGGGCGTCAGTGGTAACGGAAAGGCTGACACCGTGTCGCACCTTTTCCCCTGGGTCCCTTCTTACAGCGATTGGCGCAACCTGCTGGACACTCTCATGGGACAGGTGGATCCATGCCAGATAATCGTGCGAGTCAAGCCTGCCCGGGACAGCCATGATTTCAGGTCTTTCCTCGAAGCGACTGTTCGCAGCTGCGAGCTCTTCATGGCCGGGATGGGAGAGCACCAGATCCCAATGACGAGGCAAGCCCTTGCCATAAGAGACGTGGCCCTCGCCCGTTTGTCCGAGCTGAGACACTGTTCTTTTCATGCCGGCGTATTCATATTGGCCCCGAGCACCTTAGACATGCCTGAGGCGAGTGTCCTGGGAGGATCGATAACCGCCATGTCGGGGAGCAGGGAGGGGACAGGCTTTTACCAGGGAGGTTTTTCGGTTAAGACGGTAAGTGTTCGTGAGGCACTGGATCCGGATTTCTTTCCAGAAAGAGAGCCTTTCACGGCATCGGAGGCAGCCTGTGCATTTCGATTGCCCTCTCCTCCCCTGGATGAGAGCACGGGTCTGCCGATCAGAAAATCCAGAACTTCACTTGCGTTGCTTCCGTACCTTCACGAACAGGGAGAGGATCCCCTTGAACTGGTCATCAACGAGCACCAAGGACTCGAACAGCCTGTCATCGTCAACAGGGATGATCGGATGCTTCACACCTTTATCATCGGTGCGACC
>JAHECH010000604.1 GCA_024641835.1 Deltaproteobacteria bacterium | reverse complement strand
CACAAAGACACGGATGAGGTCTTTATGGTCCTTGATGGCGAGATGACTATCCACTTCCGGGATGGTGACGTCTCCGTGAAGAAGGGAGAGCTGTTCGTTATCCCGAAAGGGGTCGAACACAAGACATCGGCGATGATCGAGTGCCATGCCATGCTTGTTGAGCCTGCGGGAACGGTGAACACCGGTGATGCAGGCGGAGAGAAAACCGCTCCCAGCGATGCGTGGATATAGATGCCCAAACAGTAGGCCATGCAAGGAGAAGAGAAAATGCACGACATTCGAGACCTGTTGAAGGCGCTGAGTCAAACACCTAAAATATTGTCTGAATTCGTTCAGTCCATTCCGGAAGAAAAATTGGACTTGAGAAGAGGCGAAGGATTCTGGACAGTTGCGGAACACATCAGCCACTTGGCCCAAGTGCAGGCCATGCTGTTAAAGCGTTTTGAGCGGTTCATGAATGAGGATCATCCGGAGTTTGTCCCGTATATTCCCGGTAAGGCCAACGAGGAGCCCGACACCCCTCCTCGCATGGCCACGGCATCTGCCCTCGATCAGTTCGCACGCTACAGGGATAAGCAACTCCTGCTCCTTGAAAATGCAGATGATATCACGTGGAAGAAGACTGCGACACACCCGGAATATGAGGCATATTCCCTCTACATACTAACGAGGCATGTTCTGATGCATGATTACTGGCATATGTACCGAATGGAGGAACTTTGGTTGACCAGGGACGCGTACCTGACAAAGCTGGAATAGAAGACATGGGTATGGGGGAACAAGTTCTTCTTCGGGCTGCTCTTAGCCATGGTGATCGTCTGGGCACCAGCGGGTCTGCTGGGCAGCCGGATCAGGAGAAATCGAGACCCGATCATAAAAACCAAAGCGGAAAGAAAAGGATTTGAATCGTCCGTCAATTAACATACCCTTAGAGCCTTTGACCTCCCCGCTTCGCCAGGCGGCTGAGAAATTCCCGGATAAGACGGCTGTAATCTGTCCGGAAGCGGGCGGGAGAGAAACTTCTTATCGCTGGCTGGATGACGCTTCTTCCATCATGGCCGCATCCCTGGCCGGTTTGGGGGTCGTTCCCGGGGACCGGGTGGCCCTGTGGCTGAAAAACAGTCTGGAGTATATTCTTTCTTTTTATGCCATCCTGAAAACCGGCGCAGTGGTCATCCCGGTGAGCACCCATTACGGGGAAAGAGAGGTCCTTCATCAATTAAGGGAGACCGAGGCTGTGGGCCTGATCACTTCCGTTTCCCTCTGCCTTCAGCCTGATGGTCTTCTTCCAAAAGTTAAAGAAGGGTTACGATTTCTCGTCCTGCAGGAGCTAGAGGCTTCTGTTGAAGGGACGCTTCCCTTGTCTTGGCTCTTAAGCGGATCAGAACGCCTGGACCGCTCCGACGAAATCGACCCTAAGGAAGACCTGGCAGTCCTGCCTTTTTCCAGTGGGACAACCGGGTTGCCCAAAGGGGTAATGCTGACCCACTATAATCTGCTCAGCAATCTTTACCAACTGATCCCGACTCACGAGATTTCGGACAGCGATCTACTTCTCAATCAGTTACCCTTTTTCCATATTTATGGAATGACGGTCTTGATGGGAACTTCGATCATGGCCTGCGCAACCCAGGTCCTGGCCAGCCGCTTCCGGCCCATAGAAGAATTTCTTTCGCTTTTTGAAACCTATCGTCCCAGCCTGTTTTTTACCGTTCCTTTGATTCTTCAGGAATTCTGCCATCATCCCCGGGTCCCGGCCATGGACTGGAGTCGGCTCCGGTATATCAACACTGGAGGGGCCCCCCTCTCTCCTGAACTGCAGGAAAGATTTACCCAGATCACCGGGGTTCCGGTGATGCAAGGTTATGGCTTGACCGAGTCCTCTCCGACCACCCATGCTAACCCGGTTCGCAGGATAAAGGCCGGGTCCATCGGCGTTTGCTTGGCCAATACAGAAGATAAAATCATCGATCCGGCGACCTGGAGCGAATTACCGGTCCGGGAAGTGGGAGAACTCTGGGTAAAGGGGCCTCAAGTGATGAAGGGCTATTACCGCGATCCGGAAGCCACCAACCAAACCCTGATCCAGGGCTGGCTGCGCACCGGGGATCTGGGCTGGAAGGATGAAGAGGGATATGTCTATATTGTCGACCGCTTAAAGGAACTGATAAAATGCAAGGGCTTTCAGGTGGCTCCAGTAGAGATCGAACACATCCTGGTCGGGCATCCGGAGATCCAGGATGCGGCCGTTGTCGGGGAAAGGCACCCCGAATTCGGCGAGGTCCCGGTAGCCTATGTGGTCCTTAAGAAGGACTCAAACCTTTCGGCCGAGGTGATCATTGAATATGCGGCCGCTGGATTGGCCAAATACAAACGACTGGCCCGGGTCGTCTTTGTGGAGTCTATCCCGCGCAGCCCTTCTGGCAAAATCTTGCGGCGGGTTTTAAAGAACGCGTGAGAGTGCTGTTAACAGCGTCCCCATGCAATACATGCACACACGTTAGCCCCTAGGGATAAGCCATGAAATCAATAAGCCATACCAAAGCTTTCGAAATGGCCATTCCTATCGAAGAGCTATTTCCGTTGTTCAGTCCAGAAGGCGAAAAATGCTGGGTGCCGGGTTGGGACTACGAGAATGTCATGGGAACGACCGAACTGTCCGAGGACTACGTCTTCTTGACGAGAAAACATGATCACGGAACAACAGATGCTATTTGGATCGTAAAGAAATATGATCCTAGCTCGCATTTAGTGCAATATTACAAGATCGAACCGGGAGGTAAAATTGGCGTGGTCACGGTAAAGTGTACGGGACTGGAAGCTGCAAGAACGGAAGTTCAGGTGACTTACAAGTATACGGCGCTTTCAGCGGCTGGAGAGATGTTTGTCTCTGAATTCAGTGAAACTGTTTACGAAGAATTCATCGGTGAATGGCAAACGTTACTATTGAATTATGTTGAGTCCAAGGGCTAACGAGTCCATCCAGCGGGCGGCCTATTGAGAGGCCGCGCTGATTTCGGCGTTGGAATAGGTGAGAAAGAAGATAATGACGCCGCTTGACAAAGCACTTGAAAGGGGACGCTGTTAGCTTATAAACTTGACGGTGCTGGGGGTGGGGTGGTGTTGATGGGTCATGCCAAGGAGATCTAGGATAGATGGTGCTGGAGCCCTGCATGACATTATGGTCAGGGGGATTGAAAAAGGCGACGTATTCAGAAGCGACACAGATAGCAACCACTTTGTGGAGCGACTGGAGGAGGTCCTGGACGATACGGAGACTATCTGCTATTCATAGAGGCCCGGAGTCTATTGTGTTACTGGGCGGTGAGAGAACTGGGCGTAGCCATGTCTTTGCTGGCAGGCAAGCTGGGGATATCGATTCCGGCTGTAAGCAAATCCGTGGCCCGAGGCCGAGCCATAGAAGGCACAATAGGCGCCTCTCTTGTACCGAGTTAAAAAGTTAAGAGCATGCGCTTCATCCCCTTACTGCGACGCCGGTCCACGGTCCAGGCCCCGTGGGTGCCAGTTATCCTACTGGCGTAGCTAGACTGCCGGGCAGTACCTTCTCAACTGCTCCATGAAGCTATCGCGATCCCTGTAGAGTATGGTTTGCATTCCTTTCTCGCGGGCTTTTTCCACATTTCCGGGACGGTCATCC
>JAHECH010000603.1 GCA_024641835.1 Deltaproteobacteria bacterium | reverse complement strand
CGACTTCGCTCGGGGCCAGGGGTTTCCCCCATAGATAACCCGTGAAAAGACAGCGCCCTACCGCCAGTCACTCCAGAAAAGGTATCATCGCCCTTCCATCCTTCCCCCGCCATGCTTTAATAACCATCTTATAATTGACCCATATGCCGTCATTCCGGGCAAGCGGAGCGCGACCCGGAATCCAGTGATTCTCTGGATGCCTCCGGCTTACTAAATGCCGAGAAGCTCGGCAGCATTCTCTCCGCAGATTTTGCGGATCGATTCCTCTGAGAGTCCCGCCGCCTCCATTTCCTTGAAATACCTTCTCGCGCTGATGAGGGGGTAATCTGTCCCAAAGAGAATCTTGTCGAACCCCACGATGTCTCCAGCCACTTTGTATATCAGCGGTTCATAAAGAAAAGGCGAGGCAGCTGTGTCAAACCAGACATTCCTGAGAACGTCTTTCACCTCTTTTTTCATCATCCCGTAAAAAAAGAGCCCCCCTCCCCAGTGCGCAAGGATAATCTGGTTTCCCGGATATTTTTTGAGAAAATCATACAGGCCTGCAAGGGTCATCCTGGTCTTTCCCGGGTACCGGTGCCCTACTGGCTCATTGGCATGGAGCAAGATGGGAACACGGAAGTTCGAGCACGTTTCCATCAGTACGTCGATATTTGAAACGGTCTCGTACGAAATATCCGACGCATACAGAGCGAGTTCCCCCACGCCTGAAAGGCCGGCCTGCAGGCATCTCCGTGCTTCTGCAGAGGCTTCCGGGGATAAGAGTGAAAAGCAGGAAAAGCCGATAAGTCTCTCAGGATAGCGTTGCACAGACTCAATGATGTAATCATTATGCCTCTTGAAATAATCTGCTCGCTCCCAGGGAAACCCGAAAACAACACACCTATCAACCCCCTCCTCATCCATCACTTTCAGGAGTTCATCCCTGTCTATGAGCCTTGAATGGGGAGATCCATAAAGACTTCGAAAGGCGTATTCGCGGCTGAGGGCCTCTTCTTTTTTCTTTTGAAAAAAAGAAGGAAAAATATGGGTATGGGAATCAATGATCATCAGAGGAGCTTCTTAACCGACTTCTCCAAGCTTCCCGGCACAAAGCCCACTTTTTTTTCAACGATCTTTCCCTGCCGGTCTATCAAGAACATGGTGGGTATCGCCATCCTGTCATCATCAGCAAAATAATCCTGCATGACCTTTGCATTAGCCCTGACAATTGAATAATTGATATTCTTGGCCTCTCTGAAGGCAGCCAGGTCTGTATTCGTAACCTTCCGCGGATCATCTACCGAGATGCCCACCACGGATAATCCCCTGTCCTTGTATTTCTTCTGAAGATCCACGAGTTCAGGGATGGTCATAAGACAGGGGGGACACCACGTAGCCCAGAAATCGAGGATCACCACATTGCCAATGAGTTTTTTCAAAGAGATCTGGGCGCCGGAAAGCTCTTCGAGCAGGAAATCAGGGGCAGGCTTCCCAGTGCCCAAGTCTGGGCTGCATCCTGCGAGGAACAACAGGGTGAGCCATGTGATGAAAGCCAACGTGCTCAGTCGATGCATCTTTCTCATGACACCTCCATCAACAATTCATTCCGGAAAAGGTACCGTCGCTCCTCCAGCAGATGCCACAACATGATTCGGGGAACAGCCTGTTCATTAGCGATCCTGGTGATGAAAAAAAGCTTCAACAAACCATCCCAATGCATATAATATGGCAAAAAATACCGAGGTTCGCAAATGAAACCGCGTTCTTTTCTCACTTTTCTTTTCTCGTTGGTTTTCCTCTTCTCGAATATGGCCGCCCTTTCATCGGCTGCGGATACAGAAGGCAAAGGGGTTCGAGAACCCAAAGGGGTTCGAGAACCTAAAGGGGTTCGAGAACCAGTTTGTGCTGACGACAGATGGTACCCCAGGAGCCCTGCGATGCTGAGTGAACTCGTGAAGGGATATCTCTCAAAAGCCGAGGTGGAGCCCGTGAGTGGGGAATTGATGGGCCTCATTGTTCCCCATGCGGGATACGCTTTCTCCGGACAGGTCGCAGCATATGCTTATAAACATCTCCAGAAAGCGAGCTACCATAGGGTCGTCATTATCGGCCCGAGTCATTATGTGGCATTCAAAGGCATTTCCGTGGATCTTCAATCCGCCTATAAGACACCCCTTGGTACAGTCCCAGTGGATCGGGCTTTTGCCAAAGAACTCGTCAGTGCGGGCAAGCAAATTCAGTATGTGCCCCAGGCTTTCACCCGCGAGCATTCTCTCGAAATGCAGTTGCCGTTCCTTCAGGCGGTGCTCACGGATTTTCGTCTCGTCCCCGTCATTATGGGGGAATACGACTACAGCACATGCATCTTTCTCGCCGAGAGCCTGGCAAACCTCATCAAGAAGAGCGCGGGGAAAACCCTCATCATCGCCAGCACAGACCTTTCTCATTTCTATACCGGGGAAAAAGCGAGGGCCCTGGACAAAGAGTTCATCGAACATGTCCGCGCTTTCGACCCCGGGGATCTCTATCGCTCCATGTCCTCCGGAGAATGCGAGGCGTGCGGAGGAGGGCCGACTGTTGCGACCATGCTCTCTACGAAGGAACTGGGTGCAAATCGCGCCATGATTCTTCACTATGCCAACTCGGGAGATACCACCGGCAACTACAGACAGGTGGTCGGTTATGTTTCCGCCGCTCTTTTGAAAAACTGACGGGAAAAGCATAAACTGTGGGGTACGTTTCCTCATTTTGAAAGAGACCCCCGCGGCGCCTTTGGCGTCCCTCGGTTCTCCCGTTCTAAGCAAGAGATATGTCCTTGTTTCAGGCTATGAGCATTGACGAATTCAAGAGCCGGTATCCTGAGAAATTCGCACCGGGGAGCGAGATCTTTCGCCACATCCACCGGGGGGATCGCATCTTCATCGGAACAGGGTGCGGCGAACCCCAACATCTCGTACGCGCCCTGATCGATTATGTCTCTTCACATCCCAAGGCTTTTTTCGATGCAGAGGTCTTTCATGTCTGGACTTTGGGCGTTGCACCCTACACGGATCAGAAGTTTCAGGACAATTTCAGGCACAGCTCTTTCTTCATCGGGAAGAACACGAGAGGCGCTGTGAACGAAGGTCTGGCTGACTATACCCCTGTTGCCCTGTCGCAGGTTCCTGATCTCTTTCGCCGCAAACTGGTACCCGTGGATGTGGCTCTGGTCCAGACCTCACCACCCGACAAGAACGGTTACATGAGCCTCGGGGTGAGCGTGGATATCACCAAGTCGGCTGTGGAACATGCCTCCCGGGTGATCGTTCAGGTCAACTCCTCTATGCCCCGTGTTCACGGCGAGACTTTCATTCACATCAAGGATGTGAGCTTCATCGTCCCTTATGATGAACCTCTTCTGGAGTATAGAGAAAAGGTCTCTGATGATATCGCCCTGCGCATCGGCAACTATGTGTCCCGCATTATCGAAGACGGAGACACGATCCAGGTTGGCTATGGGACCATACCCAACGCGATTCTTTCAAACCTCAAGAAGAAGAAGCACCTCGGAGTCCACACAGAGCTTCTCTCGGATGGGATCGTCGAATTGATGAAAGAGGGGGTTGTCGACAACAGCTGCAAAACCCTCAACCGCGGAAAAACCGTTGCCGCCTTTTGTATGGGCAAAAAAGAGACCT
>JAHECH010000602.1 GCA_024641835.1 Deltaproteobacteria bacterium | reverse complement strand
CACAAGCCCAAGGCTTCATAATGAAGAATTTCCGCGATGGTAAAAGCATCGTGACACTCCACAAGGTCCAGGTCCTCCGGTCCCAACCCTGCTTTTTCATAGGCCATGCGACTGCCCCTATAATCGGTCTCCCAGTGGGTGAGATTTTGGGGATTTTCATAGCTCCCAGAGCACAAGATGGCTGCTTCCACATTCACTGCCCTGCCCAACCTTCGAGCCACTGCCGGTGAACACACAACCACCGCAGCTGCGCCGTCAGCAATGGGACAGCACATAAGACGAGTGAGAGGGTCGACGATCATCGGCGCGGCCAAAACCTCTTGGAGAGTTACCGGCTGACGAAATTGTGCAATGGAGTTGTGCTGGGCATGACGCCTGTTTTTGACGGAAACTTGGGCCAAGTGCTCCGGTGTGGTGCCGAAGTCAATCATGTGCCGCACTGCTCTCATGGCAAAGCTGGCAGGCGCCACAAGCCCCAGTTGGGTGTCCAACTCCGTTTGCCCAGAATTGATAAGCCCAAACTCAGGCACGCACATCTTTTCCGCTCCCAGGACCACAGCCAGATCGAACTGGCCAGCAACCACGGCATTATACGCCAGGTAAAAAGCAGTCGAACCCGAAGTACAGGCATTTTCTACGTTGACAATCGGTACCCTGTTTACCCCAGCCTCCCAAAATACGTTTTGCCCCACGGTCATATCGCCAAACAAGCGACCTGCCAAAGCACTCGTAAAAAAGCCCGCCTCCACCTGACTCGGCCTGATCCCAGAGTCCTTGAGCGCCGCTACAAGAGCCTCCGCACCCATGTCAATCAATGATTTGTCCAGGTGCTTGCCAAAAGGAATGAATCCAATACCAACGACTGCTGCTGATCCCATCAGATTTTCCTCTCAGTTCCGTCGCCGCGGAGAAAAGTATGGTCTCAGGCATGAAGCGCCAGTGCCGTCATGGCCCAGAGGTCCAACCCTCAACGAGACGGGTAATCCGACTTGAAGTTGGTCAATCGCTGTCGGATCCAAGAGACAAAAGATCCGAAGGCGGCTCTCTTCCAGATCAATATACCCGACGGCGTAAGGTTGCGGCAGGCCCAGTGGGGGCTTGGTTCGAATTACCGTATAACTGTAAATGCTTCCTTCAGAGCCGACACTGGTCAATTCTACTTGTTCTAAACATGTGCGGCAGTACACAGGCTTGGGGAAATAGTATCGGTTGCAAACCTTGCAGAACCCGCCTAGCATTGTCGGTGCCATTTTATCGTAGGATGGCAACGTAAAGACCCCTGAAATGAATGGCGGAATCTCATTTTCCATTTTTTTGTTCATTGGTTTCCACCTAAGATCCACAAAAAGTGTAGAATCACCACACGACTGGCTGAATTGGCCAGAATCCTTAGCGTTCTATCTTGATCCCAGCCTTTTCCCGGTCCCAAGTATCTGGTGTGACCCCTTGCTCTCTCAACTCATATTTCTTGACTCGCTCTGTCGGAGTCTTTGGCAGGGAGTCCATGAAGCGGAGATAACGGGGAACCATAAAATATGCCATGTTTTTCTGACAATGAGCGATGAGTTCTTCGGGCGAGAGCTTATGTCCCGGTTTGAGAGTGAGGCAGACCATGACCTCATCCTCTCCGAGCTCCGACTTCACTCCTATTGCTGTGCATTCCAGCACAGCAGGATGAGCCCTAATTACCTTTTCCACTTCAAAGGATGAGATATTCTCACCCCGCCGCCTGAGGGCATCCTTCTTGCGATCCACGAAGTGAAAATACCCATCTTCATCATAGAAGAGGTAGTCCCCTGTGTGGTACCACAGATCCCGCCACGCTTCGACGGTCTTGTCAGGCATTTTGTAATATTCCAGGAGGATAGAGTACGGCTTCTTAGGTCTAAGAAGCAATTCACCAGGTATATTTGCCCCGACCTCAATGCCTGCGTCATCAACGACCCGCACTTCATAGTCATGTCGTGGCTTGCCGCATGTGCCCTTCTTTCGTTCGCTCACGGTATTCATTAAAGGCAAACCAATCTCGCTCATTCCATAGCCCTCTATAAGGGTCAGTCCAAATCGTTTCTCAAAAGCATCGAAGAGATCCATTGGAGCTCCGCCGCCGAACATGATACGAAGAGGGTTGTCCGCATCATCCGGTTTGGGATCGGCTTTATATAGAATTGGGAGAATCCCTCCAATGTAGTTAAACTCTGTGCACTGATAACGTCTGACCTCCTCCCAGAATCGACTGGCCGAAAATCGTTCTGCCAAGACCATGCGCGCTCCACTCATAAGCGCGGGCATGGTAGACAGAACTTGTGCGTTCCCATGAAAAAGAGGCAGTGCATTGTACAGACGGTCCTTCTCATCATAGCCCGCTGACTCCCAGCAGACTTCGCCCATGTAGAGGGCATAGTTTTGGGGCATCACCGAGCCCTTTGACGGCCCGGTTGTGCCAGAGGTGAACATGATGATAAAGGGATCGGACCAGATGACTTCTACCTGATCGTACTTGCCGCTATTGTCAACTACCTGGCGGTAATCGAGCGTCGGCCTGTCGAGCGTCGGCAAAGTCTCCCCCTGGTCTTGGAGGATCAGAATTTTCTCCAGTTTCGGCAAGTCTTTCAGCACTGCCTCCACACGGTCGACAAAACTGGAATCAAGGACTATGAATCTGCAGTCAGACTTATCCAACATATACGTAAGAAGGTCACCGCGGTGGGCCGTATTGATTGGGACTTCTATCGCTCCCAGCTTGCTCAATCCGAACCAAACGAACAGGAACTCGGGCCTGTTTTTCATCATAATTGCCACTTTGTCGCCCTTCTTCAAACCTAGTCGCTGAAATCCTGCAGCCACCTGGTTTGAGAGGCGATCAAAGTCTTTGTAGCCAAAGACCTGATCATTAAACCGAAAGAATTCGCGGTTCCCGAACTGCTCCACTTTCTGCTGCAAAACCCGGTGGATTACCCTTTCGCTAAAAATGTCTTTCGATGTCATGCCCAATCTCCTTCAGCGCAAGTTCTCCCTTATCGGCTGCCCCCTTTCGACTCGAAAGCTCAGTCCCGCCAGCATAATCGAACTCACGAGCCGCCATCTCTTGATGGAAGGGACCAATTTCAAGAATGTCCTTCCCTTCTGAACGAGAACATCAAACGGGATCGGTTTTAATCTCCTACATCGGTGCAGGACCGGCTTTAATCCCTTCGCTCGGATGGGGGTACGTTCCAAAACATTTAAGGAGACTCTCTGGTGGCCTTAGTTTAAGCCATTCTGCCTCAAACTCATTGTACGGTTTACCCCGTTGCTTCCGTTCTGCACGAGTCTTTTCCCTTAGGGCCTGAGTCTTCTCCGGATCAAGGCGAAGCGTTTTTTCATCATAGACGACCTTATAGATGTTTTGTGCTGCCCATTGGCTTGTGGACCCTTCACGCAGGTCCTTGATCACCGCCTCAGGGTTTCTATCGAGCGGGTCACCGTATCCCGCTCCGCCGCCGCAAGCGATGTAATAGGTCTCGCCATTCATCATCGGCTCTGGAGCCATGGTAACATGACGAAACTCCTTTTTCCCCTTCTCAGGACTTTTCCCTTCCAACAGCTGGTCGAATGTCACAGGGAGCGAGGAGTCGCTTTCAGCCAACAGGCTTTTCATATTACTACCCCGCACGGTGTTGATG
>JAHECH010000035.1 GCA_024641835.1 Deltaproteobacteria bacterium | reverse complement strand
GAGAACATACTCCTTTTCCATTTCACGGAGGGATCGGGGCTTAAACTCCCCGGCCGGGGCAGAGCGGAGGAAAGAGAAGTCAGGAGCCCGCAGAAGGCGGGACTTGGCCAGGACCACAGCGCGTTCGACGGCGTTTTCCAGTTCCCGCACGTTTCCGGGCCAGTCGTAGGTTTTCAGCATTTGCATCGCCTCCGGGTTGATGCGGTCCACCTGCTTAGTTGTCTGATGGCTGTATTTTCTCAGGAAATGCTCTGCGAGAAGGGGAATGTCCTCTTTTCGCTCTCTCAACGGCGGAACAGAGATCGTGATCACATGCACTCGATAGAAAAGGTCCTCTCGAAAAGCGCCCTGATTTACCTCTTTTTCAAGGTCTCTGCGGGTGGCAGAAATGAGGCGAAAATCAACGGGGATGGGAACCCGGTCCCCGATTTTCATGATTTTCTTCTCTTCGAGAACCCGAAGGAGATCCACCTGCATCTTGGGACTCACTTCTCCAACTTCATCCAGAAACAGCGTGCCACCGGAGACCACCTCGAAAAACCCCTTGCGGGGATGATCAGCTCCTGTGAACGCTCCTTTTTGATGGCCGAAGAGCTCGCTCTCGAGGAGAGAATCCGGAATGGCTCCGCAGTTGATGGCGATAAAAGGGAGGGAGGATCGCTTGCTTTTCGCATGGATCGCTTTGGCCACCAGCTCCTTTCCCGTTCCCGTCTCACCCACGATAAGCACAGAGGCGTCGCTTTGAGCCACCTGGGGAATGAGATCAAAGACCTCTTGCATGGCCCGGGATTGGCCGATGATGTTGTCGAAGCGGGTGATTTCCTCCAGACGCCCTTTCATGTATTGAACCTCGGAAACCAACCGCTTCTGATTCGCCACCTTTTCCAGGACCAAGGAGAGTTGATCCGGCTGAAAGGGCTTAAGAAGATAGTCTGCGGCTCCCATCTTCATGGCCTTCACTGCCGTGTCAATAGAGCCGTAAGCGGTGATGATGATGACGACGGCCTCCGGATATTGCTCTTTGACTTTTCCCAGAAGCTCCAGTCCGTCCATCCCCGGCATCTTGATATCGACGAAAAGGAGATCAAACGGATAGCGTTCGAGTTGTTCCAGGGCCTCCAGGCCGGAGGCGGCAGCGGCCACCTTGTAGCCGTATTTCTTGAACCAGTGAAGAAAGGACTCTCTCACTATCCTCTCATCATCGACCACGAGAATGCTCATTTTTTCGGTCATGGGAGCTCCCCTTCTTGAGCCGGGGGGAAGAAAAGCATAAAGGCTGTTCCCTCCCCCGGTCGGCTTTCGACCTGAATATCTCCGTGATGGGCTTTCGCAATGCCGTGGACGATAGACAACCCTAAACCCGTGCCCTTGCCTGCTTCTTTTGTGGTGAAGAAGGGATCGAAGATGTGGTCCAGGTGCTCCGGCGGTATCCCGCATCCTGTATCCCGGATCTCCACTCTCACGCGTCCGGAGGAGGGATCAAGACCTGAGTTGATGAACAGGAGACCCCCATCCGGCATCGCCTCAATGGCATTGAAAACGAGATTCAGAAAGCACTGCTGCAGCTGATGGAGGTCGCCGTGGATCATTAACCGGGCGTCCGTGAGTCTGCTCTCCAAACGGATGTTCTGGATATCCATCTTGTGGCGCGTGAGATGAACCACCTGATCGAGGATCTCGTTGGCATCCACGGGATTCCATCCAGGTTCCGACTGACGGGCGAAGGAAAGAAGGCCGGAGACAATTTTCCCGATCCTTTCCAGTTCGCCGGACATGAGGGAAAGGTGGTCTTTGAACTCCTGGAGACTCTTTTTCGTCGGCTTCCCTTCGGCGAGCGTGTTTTCCATCAGCCGGCTGAAAGTGAGCAATCCCTGGATCGGATTGTTGATTTCGTGCACGCTGCTCGCTACAAGCTTTCCCAGGGAAATCATCCGGTCCTCCTGGATCAGTTTCTGCAAATCCGCCTTTAGGTTTTTCATGCGGTTTTCCCACCGGCTGGAAAGTTCGTGGGCGATGTCTCTCCATATTTCGATGATCCGGACGGTGCGGCCGGAACGGTCTTTCAGTGGGTAGGTTACTAGGTCGCAGTAAGTGCTTTGGCCGTCGGGCAATAGATGTTCGTGAAGGACTTGGGCTGATTTCCCGGTTTTGAGCGTCTCGAGGAGCGGGCAGCCTAATTCCGGTTGGGAAATGGAACAAGGGGCGCTCAAACCGTGAGTCAATTCATGGCAATGGGCTCCGATGACCTTCTCCTTCGGCTTGCCCACAGCCGACAAGTAAGGCTCATTCGCGTCGACAATGGCAAAGTCCGGGGTCAAGACCACGATCCTTGCGTCGGATTGTTGGATGAGAAGATCAGCCATGGCCTTTTCAAGGGTCACCTGTTCCTGAGCCAGCTTTAACCTCCGGTCAGAGGAATAGAGATAATGCAAGATCCTACTAATATTATGATCCAGGATGCCGATTCCCTTAGGGCGATGGCGGATGAGGTCGAGAAGCACCTCCCTGCTTCCCACAAGCTCAAGGATTGCGTCAATCTCTTTAAACGTGAAAAGATCGCGGAAGTCGGTTGTGGTGAAGATCCCCATCTCCATCGCGAGCTGGAAGCCTTCGGCTTGGGGGTTGACATCGCAGACCCCGAGAATCTTGATGTCAAGGTATGGTGGAGGATCTGTGCAGAGAAGCTGGAGGAGCGATTTGCAGGCCTTTCCACCGCCGACGATACCTAGGTTCATGGAAAGTTTTTCTCCTCCTGGGGCTTCCACGGCATTGTTCCTGAGGCTCATGGCCAAAAACCCTCCCCTCTATCCGAGAAATCGGTAAAAGGTAGTTCTCAATTCAGAGAGCAGAGCATGTCCTTTTTCTTTCATAGATGTTGTCGCCCGGAAGGGAAAAAGAAAATCAGCCAGATATCTGATCCGCGTGTTCTCTGAGGTGAACGTGAACAAAAAGGCCCCTTTCGGGGCCTTAGACTCCTTCAGCGTTTGAAGAGGATACTCCATCATTACTCTTCATCTTCTTCTTCCAAGACAACGTCATCCCTTTCATACTGGGCATCCCTTAAAGCATGGGCTTTTCCGACTTCTTCTTCATTCCACGGTTCGACAATCAAAGACTCGGCGACAAGCTCCCAGAGATATTTGGTCTCAACACCCAGATTATATTCCTTGGTGAGGGATTTCATGATCTGGTCGCGACAGTTGTGGCACGGCGCAACAACAATTTTGGCGCCCGTATCCTTGATCTGTTTTGCCTTTACCCTGCCGTAATAGATCCTTTCATCAGAGTAAGGCATGGCCCAGGCGCCTCCGCCGGCACCGCAGCAAAAGTTATTCATTCGGTTGGGATACATGTCCACGAAATGCTCGCAGCACTGCTGCACAATCCAGCGAGGTTCTTCAAAGTAGCCGTGACCGAAAGTCTTCTGGCTCTTCCGTCCGTAATTGCAGGGATCGTGAATCGTTGTCAGCTCCTCATGGATCGTCTTATCGAGTTTGATCCTGCCTGTTTCGACGTACTCTTTCAGGAGATCATGGACCGAAACGACCTTGTACTTCTTTAAAACTTCAGGATACCAGTTTTGCAGACCAAGCCTGGTCGCATAGTAGGCATGGCCTCACTCGGGTAAGAGAAGCGTTTTACACTCCAGCCGCTCCAAGTGCTCCACAATGCGCCCCACAAGAGTCTTCATGGACTCGTCATCCCCTGAGAAGAGGCCCCAGTTCACTCCTTCCCAGTTGTAGGAAGGCACGGTCCAGTCCTCCTTGGCCGCATAGAAGATGCGCCACCAGAATTTCATATCGTCCGGTTCACCGAAAGGCTCCTTGGAGTTCACAGTGACGAGGACATTCGCACCCTTTTTGTCGACAGGCGCGTAGAATCCCGGGAAACCCTCCTCCTCAAGTTCCTTGCTCAAATCAGCAAGCAAGAAGAGAAAGTCCGCTTTCGGGATTCCGAGGTTGTTTCCCCTCTCCAGATCCATGACCACGCCCTTGTGGATTGGGCCCGGCACCTTGTCTCTTTGACGAAGGGTCCTCGCCTTTCGCATCATCTTGAGGATCTCCACGCCCTGAGGACAGGCATACTCACACCGGCCGCAGAGGGTGCATATCCAGGGAAATCTTGAGTTAATGAGCTCCTGGTCGAGTCCAAGAGCTGCCATACGTACAGCCTTTCTCGGATCCATGTTGTCCACGCCCGTGACCGGGCAGCCGCTGGCGCATGTCCCGCAGGTAAAACAAACATCAGCCCACTCAGGAGCCACGCGAAGCTTACTTTCCTTACGATTGATAACAATAGGTTCCATCACAAAAAAACCTCCCATTGGATTGGTGGGCAGGATAAACCCCCGCCCTCACATCTCTTCCCCGGCCCTCACGCTGCGAATCTTATCTTCTCCTTGAAAGCACCGGTCACAACGAGATTGAGCTTCATTTTCAGCTTCTCCTCGGGAAGCCCGAAAGCGACCCCCATCAGCTGGGGGAGGTAGAGTACAGAGATTCGCAGGTCTTCCCCCTTCGCATCAGAGATCGCATCCTGGTAAGCTTCAAGATTCATCTGACACATAGGGCAGACAGTGACGATGCAGTCAGCGCCCTGAGCCTCCTTGAGGATGCCAGCCGTCAGCTCCAAAGCCACTTCCTTTTTTGTCGTCATCAGGGCGGCACCACAGCACTTGGGACCGGCGTTCCAGGAATGGATTTCCGCCCCAAGAGCCTCAATAAGGGGCTCCATGCTTCTGGGTTGCTGCGGATCATCAAAAGTAGCATAAGGTCGCAAAGCTTGGCAACCGTAATAAGGCGCCACGCGCAGACCCGAGAGTTCATGCTTCACAAGCGGCCTCACAGCTTGAGCGCCGAAATCGGTGACCAGAACATCCAGGAGATGGCGTACCCTTCTCTTCCCATCAAAGTGGAGCCCTTCCTCAACCAGAGCCTCATTGATCTTTCCGAGCAGGGTATCGTCGCGATGAATGTGATCTTCCACTCTTCTCAGATTGAGGTAACAGGAGCTGCAAGGAACCAGGAAATTGGCCTCTGAGTTTTGCTTTTCCCCAAGGGCGAGGTTCCGAGCCGCAAGAACCATGGAAAGGAGGTAGCTCCTCGCCTCAGCCGCACTCGCCCCGCAGCAGGTCCAGTCCTCAAGCTCTACAAGCTCCGCGCCGAGAGCCGACATTGTTGCCTGTGTGGAGATGTTGTATTCTCTGGCGGTGCCTTCAAGAGAGCAGCCGGGATAGTAGATGTACTTCATGCTTTTTCCTCCAGTTCCGCGACTTTGGCAAAAAGCCTGTCAAAACGTCCCTTCCCGAAAAGCTTGGGGATCTCAACAGAAACCTTTCCCTTTTTCATGAGCTTAAGCCCGAGAGAAGCGTAGCCAAGTGGGAAGATGGGGTTTTTCATGGACCAAAAATAGCGGTTCATGAATTCCATTTCCCGTACCCGCCCGTAGCGCCGCACTGTATCCATAAAGGTTCGATAGAAGTTCGCACTCTGCCTGTATTTGTAGATGCCCTCTGCTGCGGCCAGTCTCTTGAGATCGCCCATCGCTTCAGTAAGGTGAAGGCCCCTGGGGCACCGGAGCGTGCAGTAATAACAGGCTGAGCAGAGGTAAAAGGTCTTGCTGTTGAAGATCTCCTCCTTTTCTCCCAGTTGAGCCAGCCGCCAGAGCTGACGGGGTGTGAGATCCATGGCAAAAGAATTGGCGCAAGAGCCGGAACAGGTCCCGCACTGCATGCACGCTTGAACCTTCTCCTGCACGGCTGCAAGAAGGTCAGAAGGGTGGGATTGATGTCCTTTCACAGGACTGTGTGCCGTCATTGTATTCACGTCCCCTTTCATCACATTTCGGCCAAGGCCGCGTCAATTATCTCAAATACCTGCTCGTTCCTGTATCCTCGCAGCACGGAAGCGCTGTTCGGACAAATCGCGGCGCAGGAACCGCATCCCTGACACATGATTTCGTCAACCACGATCCTGTCTTCTTCCTCTTCATACTGCCTCGCTCCATAGGGACAGGCAGCTACACATCGCTCACATAGAGAACAGAGGGTGTGGCGCACCTCGGCCACAAGGCTTCCTGCAGCCAACCGTTCACTGCTTAGAATCCTGAGGGCTCGTTCGGCCGCAGCCTGGGCCGTAGCAATAGATTCAGTGATGGAGCGGGGGGAATGGGCGATCCCTGCCATGAAGATGCCTTCTTTGATAAAATCTACGGGACGCCACTTGGATTCTGCCTCCAGGAAGAAGCCGTCCTGGTTCATCTCCACTCCGAAGAGATGAGCGAGGGATCGCCCGTCATTTGGGGCGATTCCCGTGCTGAGGGCGAGAAGATCCGGTTTTACATGAAGTTCCCTGTCCAGAATGGGGTCTTTGACCAGGAGGGAAGGACGGCCGCTCTCGACACTCACTCTGGGTTTGTCCTTCACGTCGTACTGGATGAAGATCACCCCTTTCCTGCGGGCTTGGGTGTAGTAGGTTTCAAGGAAGCCGTAGGACATCATATCCCGGTACAAGATGTAGACCTCGATGGCTGGGTTCTTCTCCTTTAGATAGAAGGCGTTTTTGAGAGCAGAGGTGCAGCAGATGCGGCTGCAGTAGTTCCGGGGCTCTTCCCTCGAATCCACGCACTGGATCATGACCACAGTGGCCAGTCCGGCCGGGGCAATAGATCCTTCGGACAGCTTTTTTTCCAGCTCGTGCTGGGTCATGATCGCATCGCTCTTACCGTACCCGTAGCTCTCTGTTTTTGCCTCTTTTCCGCCTGTGGCCAGGACGGTCACCCCGTGTTCCAGGGTTTCCGCCTTCCCGTCTTCTTTCTCAATCACGGTGGAAAAGCGGCCGGCGTGGCCGTGAGTGGCCAGCACCGTCGCTTTTTTATAAACCCGGATGTGCGGGTGCTTCTCCACCCTGGATACGGTCTTCTGAAGCAGTTCCTGCGGGTCATTTCCTTCAATCGTGCGGTAGAGTTCCCGCAGGTTTCCCCCTAAGTTTTCTTCCTTTTCGATCAGGGCCACCTGGAACCCGTGGTCGGCAATGGCAAGGGCCGCACTCATTCCGGCAATACCCCCTCCCAGCACCAGCGCCTTTTGAGAAATTTTCCGGAGCGGCGTAGGAACAGGGTCCATCCTTCTCAACCTGCTCAGGCCCATGGAGAGAGCGGTGCGGATCTCCTGATTCACCCGGCCGCGGTCTCCGCTGGTCCCGGGAAACGCGGGTGTTCGGATATCCACCACATCCATGAGCCTGGGGTGGAGACCGATCGCTTCTCCCAGTTCTTGCAGTTTGGGTGCGTAGAGATAGGGCATGCAAGCGCCGATGAGGAGCCGGTTCGGAGCGCTTGCCCTGAGTTTGTCCAGGAGCTCTTCCCATCCCTCCCGCGTGCAAAGACGGTCTATTTTCTGGACCTCGGTGACAGACTCCTGGCCGCTTAACCATGCTCCGGTTCCATCCATATCCAGGACGTCTTTCATAGATTCACCGCACGGGCAGAGGACGACAGAAACCCTTGGAAGCTCTCTTGAAACATCTCGATGCGCTTTTTCCTGACCGGGCTCAACAGCCAGGCTTCCTCCCTTGGAGTGAATCAGCCTTGATGCTTCGAGAGAGGCACTGCTCGCCTGGATCACGGATTCCGAGATGTCTCGGAGCCCGGAGAACGATCCTCCGACAAATAGACCTTCCTTGTCGGTCCTGGTGAGAGAGAAGTCCTGGACTTTACAGAATCCCCATGGGTTCAGTTCAATGCCCGCCATTTCTGCGATGCCCTGCGTGGTCGAAGGCGGTCTTTGCCCTGCCGCGAGGACGATGAGACCAAACTCCTCTGCATGTGTGTTCCCAGCGGTGTCGGAAAAGACGAGCCTCAGATCTCCCTCTTCTTTGCCGGGCTCGACGCTGTGGACCCGGTTCCTGATAAATCGTACACCGTGGTCCTTCTCTGCGCTGTCCCGGTATCGCTGGAAATCCTTTCCGAAAGTTCGCATGTCCATGTAGAAGATCGCCGTATCCACCGCACCGTTGCTTTTATCCTTGGCGAGGAGTGCTTCTTTCATGGCGAACATGCAGCAAATGGAGGAACAGAAGTCTGCATCAGCTTGGGGCTCACGGGAGCCTACACACTGAAGCCACGCGATCTTCCGGATCTCTTTTCCGTCGCTCGGCCTGATCAACCTTCCTCCGGTGACGCCGGTGCCGCTGATGACCCTTTCAAATTCAATGCTGGTGAGTACGTTGGGAAGCTCGCCGTAACGGTAAGTGTTCTTGCCGGTGGAAGGATTGTAGGATTCAAAGCCGGCAGCGAAGATGATGGCTCCCACGTCGAGCTTTCGTTCCCCTGCCCGTTCAATTTTCTGAAAAAGCTGCACCACAAGGGGCACCAGAGTGTTCGGGTCGAAGGGCTTCATCAGATAATCCATGGCGCCGAACTTCATGGCCTCTACAGCTGTTTCCACAGTGGCATAGGCTGTCATCATGACCACGACAAGTTCCGGCCGCATTTCTCTTGAACGCTTGAGAACTTCCACACCGTCCATGCCCGGCATCTTGATATCCAGGAGCATCAGGTGAAACGGCTCTTTGGCAATTTTGTCAAGTGCCTGAGCGCCCGACTCCGCCATATCTACCTTGAATCCCTCGTCTTCAAGCCATTCCTTGAGGGAGTCCCGCACAACGAGCTCATCGTCAACGATGAGAATACGAAACTTCCGGCGCGCTTCTGCGCCGAAGTCAATGGCATGGGTCGGGCAAACCTTTTCGCACTGGCCGCACAAGGTGCAGGCGGCCAAGTCCACCACGTAGGTATTTGGAATGTTATGGGGGACAGGGAGATAGATCGCTTTTCTTTTCGTCAGGCCGGCGTTGAAGCTATCGGGCACTTCCACCGGGCAGACCTGGGAGCAGGCGCCACAGCCGATGCAGAGAGAGGCGTTGACCATGGTGGGCTTTTGGCGAAGAGAGACCTGGAATTTTCCGGGCTCGCCCTCCAGGTTTACCAGTTCCGTGGAGAGCATGATATCGATGTTCTCGTGAAACAGGCCCTTTCGCAGGCAGTACTGAGAAGAAGCATCCCGCTCCACCAGAGGAAGCATCTTGCACATGCCGCAATGATCCGTGGGAAACTGGTAGTCCAGTTGGGTCAGCACACCGCCCAGGTTGGGCGCTTTCTCGATCAAAGTGACGTGGTACCCTTGTTCTGCCAGGTCAAGAGCGGAACGGATCCCGCTGATACCGGATCCCACAACAAGAGCTGAGCCTACTTTTCTTCTCATCTAGTCTTTTCCTCCCGTTATCTCCCGAAATTCACCCTCTCGGAAAGCAGAAAGAGGGGGTTCGTCTTCCACGCTCCGTCCAGCTTCGTACTTGAATGCTTTCTGGGTAAAGCTCGCCACAGTCCGGAAAATCTCCATCACGGGAATATGATTTGGACACGCATTCGAACATTGACCGCAGCCGATACAAGCGGTGCTCATATGGGCGAGCCGGGTCAGATGATAAAAGACCGTATCCGTCGGCATCTTGAGAATGCCCTTTCGCCGAGCCCAGCGGAGGTACTGAGCAGGTTCATGATCAAATACATCGGTCACGAAGACGCACTCTTTACAGTAGCAGACAGGGCAAGCAACGCGGCAGTTGTAGCAGTTTACACATTTAGAGAGGTATCCCATGAGCTTGTTGAGATCCGCGGTGGCCTCGCTGGTCTCCTCGAACATCTGATCCCTGTAAGCGATGCGCTTTGCGATCAGAGCGGCGACAGCGCGTTTGCGGCCTTCAGGCTCGGTTGCCTCAGGAAGGTCCAGCTTTTGGAGGACCGCTTCTCCCTTGGGGGTATTGGCCTTGAGTAGGAGGTGGCTGTTGGTGTCTACTCCGATGAGACCGATGGTAAGGTCCGCATTCTCGGGAACAGGATGCTCACAGGCTTTACAGGCTGGAGAGATGTCGAAATCCTCGCAGACCGTCCCTTTCTCCGACAGGGCGTTCTGGTAAAACTTGAGTGTGGCCTCTTTCGCGCCGGCTGCGGCATAACGCTGATAGTTCACATTGCTGTAAGCGCCGAGGCAGTCTGTTCCTACGAGGAGCAAGTCCTCCATTCTCCCTTGTTTGAGCTTCACAAGCTCGATGACGGCCCGGATTTCGCAGGGCCGGAGCACAGCCGCCACCTGACCGCCAATGGGTCTTCGGGTGAGTCTGGAAACCATCCTGGCTGCGTTGATGGGGAATGCGGGAGCAAGAGGATCGGCTCCATCGATTTTTTCCGGATCAGCGACCAGGGTCGGCATCACTGCACCCTCCACGGGGAGGCGCTGGGAGAGAAGGAGGGCACTCATGCCTCCTTTCTGAAGAAGGGTTTTGAAAAAGAGGCCTAAAGAGGCGAGGAGGTCCTTGTCCTTCACCTCGATCTTTACTATCTTTGCCATGGGTTGCCTCCGATACTTTTAAATTCGAAATCCGAATCCTGATTTACAATACCATTGCGTTCTTCACCTGGTTGGGGCCGAGGGCCTTGATCTCCGCTGTCATTTCCTTGATGGTTTTGGCGAAGTCTACACCCTCACTCGCACCGATCCACGCGAGCTTGATCCTGCGCTCGTCGATTCCGAAACGGGGCAGAATCTCCTTCAGCAGTTTCATGCGCCTGCGCGCCTTCAAATTCCCATTAATGTAATGGCAATCCCCTGGGTGGCAGCCGCTCACCAAAACGGCGTCCGCCCCTTCGAGAATGGCCTTGATGATGTACTTAGGGTCGACCATGCCTGTGCACATCATCCTGATGAGTCGCACATTGGGTGGATAGGTCAATCTGGATGTGCCCGCAAGGTCAGCGGCGGTAAAGGTGCACCAGTTGCACACAAAAGCGATGATGATGGGTTCAAAATCAGTCATGCTAAACCTCCGGTCTGTATGTTGTAGTCAGCAAAATGATCACTGCCATTTCGCCGGCCGTCTTTGATTTTTGTCATTCGGATTTCGAATTTCGAGCTTCGGATTTTCATGACTCAGCATCCTGACTCACGAACTTCATGAGTCTTTTCTGTTTAAATTCAAGCTAAGCGCCCACGGCAGCCACAGCGTCCATCAGTCCCTCCAGCTCTGCAAAAACCTGCTTTTCATTGAAGTGCCTGACCTGAGCAGCGCCGCTCGGGCAGAAGGCTGCGCAGCTTCCACACCCTTTGCAGAGGGCTTCATTCACCACGGAGACCTTTTTTCTTTCGTCAAACTCGATAGCCGAATAAGCGCAGAGCTTGATACAAGTCTGGCAGCCGGCGCATACATCTGGATTGATCCAAGATATGGTAGGCGAAACCTCCACCTCTCCCCGGGTGGCCAGGGAAAGGGCTTTGGCCGCGGCACCCGAAGCCTGAGACACGGTGTCGGGAATGTCTTTGGGTCCTTGGCAAGCGCCGGCAAGAAAGACACCGTCCGTGGCCGTATTCAGTGGCCCCAGCTTGGGGTGTTCTTCCAGGAAGAACCCGTCTGCCCCCTGGCTGATCCCGAAGACCCTGCCCAATTCAAGGGCATTCTTCCGGGGCTCTACGGCAGAGCAGAGGACGACCATGTCCACGGGCGTCCGATATCGTTTGCCGAGGAGCGTATCCTCGCCGATGACGATGAGCTTTCCCTTTTCCTCGGGAGTGATCGCCTGGTTTGTGATTTCAGCAGGCTTGCCCCGAATGAAGGTGCTGCCTTCCTCTTGGCACCGTATATAGAATTCTTCGTATCCCTTTCCAAAACAGCGCATATCGATGTAGTAGTCGTAAATCTTGGCGTCATGCCCCACCTTGTCCTTAATCAGGTGACCGTACTTGAGAGCATACATGCAGCAGACCCGCGAACAATACTCATGGTAGTTCTTGTCCCTGCTGCCCACGCAATGGATGATGGCCACGCTTTGCGGGGGTCCGGTGAAGTTCCCGTTCCCGTCTCTCATGAGAATCTGGCCTTTGGTGGGGCCCGTGGCATTGTTCAGGCGCTCGAACTCCAGGCTCGTCATCACGTTCGGGAATTTCCCATATCCGAACTGCTTCATGGGCGTGGGGTCCATCAGGTCGTATCCTGTGGCCACGATGATGGTTCCCACTTCGATCTCTTTTTCCTGAGGCTTCATGGCGTGGTCTATGGCTTTCGGCTGACAAGCTTCCACACACTGATAGCATTCCGAGCAAATGCCGCATTCGAGACAGCGCTTGGCTTCCATCCTGGCTTCTTCTTCGCCGAAGCCGAGGGCGATTTCTCTGAAATCCTTCTTCCTTTCGCCGGAAGGAACATGCCGCATCTGAACCCGGGAGGCTTCTTTGACCCCCAGAATCTCGGGCTTTTCATAGGACCACTCTTCCTGCCTGCCTTCAGCCAAATCCTGGCCGTTCAGGAAGCGACGGATGCTCTCAGCAGCTCTTTTGCCGGATTCCACCGCCTCCACCACGGATTTCGGGCCGTAGAATACGTCCCCACCGGCAAAGACCCAGTCAAGAGATGTCTGCAAGGTCACGGCGTCTACCTTCAAACCGCCTCTCTCATTGAGTCCAATGCCCTCTCCCTTGGCGAAGGACAGATCACCAGCCTGGCCTATAGCCACGATGGCCGTATCGCACTCCGATAGGGTCAGTTGGGTTTCATCGTAGCGTGGGTTGAACGCTCCTTTCTCGTCAAACACGGATGTGCACTTCTTGAATTCCACCCCGCAGACCCTGCTCCCATTCGCCCTAAAATTCTTCGGGCCCCAGCTGTTGACGATCTTGATGCCTTCCTCATGGGCCTCCTCGATTTCGTAATCCCAGGCGGGCATCTCCTCCCGCTTTTCGAGACAGACCAGGGTGACGTCCTTTGCTCCTAATCTCAATGCCGTGCGGCCGACATCCACAGCGACGTTGCCCCCGCCTATGACGATCACCTTCTTGCCCATGTCCACTTTCTTTCCGAGGGAGACATCCCGCAGCATATCAACGCCTTTAAGGACACCGGGCAGATCTTCGCCTTCCACGTTAAGCCGCCGGCTGAGATGGAGTCCTGTGGCGAGGAAGACGGCTTTGTAGCCATCCTCCTTCAGATTGCCCATGGTGATATCTTTACCGAAAGTAACCCCTGTTTGGATCCGCACGCCCATGTCTTCTATCACCCTAATTTCAGCAGCGAGGAGATCTCTGGGCAGGCGATATTCGGGGATACCGACGGCCATCATGCCGCCGGCCACGGGCAGCTTCTCGAAAACCGTCACCCCATACCCTTCCCGCGCGAGAAAGTAGGCGGCAGCAAGCCCGGCAGGACCGGCTCCAACGACAGCCACCTTTTCTTCCTTTTTCTGCTTCACCTGAGGGACGAAGCGGCTATCCCGGGAGAGGTCGAGATCAGCAAGGAACCGGTGAAGATGTTGAATGGCAATCGGTTCCTCCACATCTCCCCTGGTGCATATGCCTTCACACGGATGATGGCACACCCGGCCGCAAATGGCAGGAAAGGGATGGGCTTCCTTGAAGAGCTTGAGCGCTTCCTGGTATTTCCCCTGGTTGATCAAGGCGACATAACCCTGAATGCTCACATGAGCAGGACAGGTGGCCTTGCACGGTGATGTGCCTCGTTTGTCAATCACATAGGTGACGGGGACTGCCTGGGGGAAGGACCGGTAAACAGCCTTTCGCATGGAAAGGCCTTCATCCCATTCGCTCGGCCTCTGGATGGGGCAGACATTGGTGCATTCGCCGCAACCGGTGCAAATCCCCTCCTTCACATAGCGAGGGTGCCTCGTCACTTTGACCTTGTAATTGCCGATGTACCCGGACACTTCTTTCACTTCGCTATAAGTGAGTAGTTCGATGTTGGAGTTCTGGCCGACTGAGACCATCTTCGGGGTACCGATGCAGGCGGCG
>JAHECH010000601.1 GCA_024641835.1 Deltaproteobacteria bacterium | reverse complement strand
TGGAGTGGCACGTATCTGGTACCTGGAAGAGCAGGGCAATTTCCATCCCATTACTCCAGGAGAAGCCTATCGATCGGCGCAACTGGATCAAGACGAACTCGAATTCTACATCGGAAAGTATGCCATACGTTCCGTCATCAATCTGAGAGGCATGCATGATGATGAAAAATGGTACAGGGATGAAATCGAAATTTGCGGGAGGCTCGGGGTAGCGCACTATGACGTGGATCTGTCCTCCGACAAAGCGCCCACCACGACCGAGCTCAAGGATTTATTGGGTCTTTTTGCGACCGCCCCTCGCCCTGTCTTGATCCACTGCCAGGCTGGCGCCGATCGATCCGGCCTCGCGGCGGCTTTGTGGAGATTAGATATCGATAGGGCGCCGAAATCGGTGGCCCGGAAACAGTTGTCCATCCTTTACGGCCATATCCCCTTTGGCCCTACTCAAGCTCTTGATGATTTCATCGAGAAAGCTGATTATTCTATCGGGAAACGACCGTGAGAATTCTTCTGGTGGATGATGAAACTGAGATTCGAGAGCAGCTTGGCCGGGTGCTCTGTGAACAGCGGTATATGGTCGATATGGCCGGGGACGGTGAAGAGGCGCTGGACAGGATCTTTGACCAACCTTACGACCTCATCATCCTGGACATCATGCTGCCCAAAAGAGATGGGCTCGCTGTCTTAAAGGAAATCCGCCGGGCCAAGATCGGGACGCCGGTCCTCATGTTGACAGCCAGGGGGAAGATCGCCGACAAGATCAGCGGCCTTGACCAGGGCGCCGACGACTACCTCGCCAAGCCCTTCTCGGTAGCCGAACTGCTGGCGCGGATGCGCGCGTTGCTCAGAAGGGGCTCCGAGCACGCTGCGCCTATTCTGAAGGCAAGGGACATCCAACTCAATACCATCACCCGCGAGGTGATAGCCAGGACGGGCGCTATCCAACTGACCCCCAAGGAATTTTCCATCCTGGAGTTTCTCCTCTATAACAAAAACCGGGCCGTCTCCCGCTTCAGCCTGGCCGAGCATGTCTGGGGTGAGGATTTCGACCCCTTTACCATGTCCAACTATATCGACGTGCACGTCAAGAACCTGCGCCGCAAAATAGGCGATATCGACGGGAGTGTCATCCATACGATCCGGGGGGTCGGGTACATCGTCAGCGAGGAAGACCGGTGAAGATCCGGCACAAAATCACCCTATGGGTGGCCGGTGCCGGCCTCCTGACGAGCCTCGTGCTGACCCTGATCATCTTTTTGGAGATGCGGGAACAGCCCTTCAAAATTCTGGATTCGGATCTTGAATCGACGGCTGTCGCCTTGGCCGCACGACTGACCACGGAGCAAGGGCCATTCGAAGCAGGACGGGCAAAATCGCTGTCCATTCCGGGAGAACGATACTGGATCAAAGTCTACGGTTCAGACCTGCGCCCCATTTACCAATCTGACCTGTCCACCTTCGTAGACCTTCCCCTGTATCGGGACAAGGGGGAAGAGGGTTATACGGTCCGGACCCATATATCGAAGAGCAGCGTCTTCGTCCACAAGGGCGAAGAAGGCGAAGTCACGTTCAGGGTCCGGGTAATCGAGGCAAAAATCGCCGGCGCGCCCTACCTGATCCAAATCGCAAGGCCCATGGAAAAACTGGAAGAAGAGCTTTTCGACTTGCAGGCCGCACTCGGCATCGGGCTGGCCGTTTCCACTGTGCTGCTGGTGTTGGTCAGTTATGTTTTGGCCGGCCGGATCGTCCGGCCGGTTGCCGAGATCAACCGGCTCACCAAAGAGATCAATGAAAACACCCTAGGGAAGAGAATACCTCTCGGCAGGAGCCGCGACGAGCTCTATGAGCTTTCCGCCTCTTTGAACCGGATGTTCGATCGGCTGCAGTATTCTTTTGCTAAACAGAAACAGTTGCTCGCCAATGCCTCTCATGAGTTGAAGAGCCCTGTCGCCATGCTGAGGCTCTTTTTCGACGAAGCTGCCCAACGCCAGGACCTGCCTGAAGCCTTTCAGCGCCAGGTGATCACTCAAAGCAATATCGTGCTCCGGATGGATCGGCTGGTTAAAATGCTGCTCGATCTGTCCGTCCTGGAGCTCAACGACTCCCTGGCGCCGGCAGAATTCAACCTGACGGACCTGGTTCAGTCAGTGCTGGAGGATTTTTCGCTCATCATGGCCGAAGCAAGAATCCGACTCGAGGTCGATCTGCCGGAAAACCTGGATATGATCGGGGATAAGGATAAAATTCGACGAATGCTGATCAATATCCTGGACAATGCCGTCAAATACAACGTGGAAAACGGCGAAATAAGACTTCAGGCTACCGAAAGGGACGGCTTCATCCACCTTTCCCTGAAAAACACTGGGCCGGGGATTCCCAAAGACGACTTGGAAAAGGTGTTCGAGCAGTTTTACAGGGTGGAAAAATCCCGGTCACTTCAGTATGGCGGGGTAGGACTCGGGCTCTCCATTGTCAAGGAAATCGTCCGGCTTCATCACGGCAAGGCTTCCATCGACAGCGCACCGGGCGCCTGGACGCGAATCAATATTACCCTGCCCCTACACACCGGTCCTTGAGCTGGGCAGGCGGTGACTTTTGCTGAATTTGCTTGTCATTCCAACCCTTGCGCTGCGCTACGGTCGCTTTGAGCATGACAATCATAGGGAAGCGGCTTCGTGATTCAAAGCGATGTACTATCCCTGATGTACAGGGTATCTTTAGATCTGCAAGGAGAAATCGCGGAAGAGTCCGATTATGCTCGAAAGATTGTTCGATACTATCGCCATACTCGGTCATTGGGGCTACCTCCTTATATTCATTCCTGTTTTTCTGGAAAGCTCGGGGCTTCTCGTTCCTGGTGAAACCATGGCCGTTCTGGCAGGATTTCTTTCCTCCCAGGGCTCTCTGGAAATCGGGGATTGCCTCTGGGTGATTGCCCTCGGTGCCATCCTGGGTGACAGCGTGGGATACACCCTCGGTAAGGTCTTCGGTAGAGGTTATTTCGAAAAACACAATCGGTTCCTCTTCCTTAAAGACAAACATATCAGGAAGACCGAAGAATATTTCCACAGACATGGCGGCAAGACCATTTTTTTCGGCCGGTTTATCGGCCTCCTGCGCGCCATGGCACCTTTTGTGGCCGGCATGGCAAGAATGAGGTACCGGGAATTCCTGGTCTACAATGTCGCCGGCGGAATACTCTGGGCAGTGACCTTTACCCTCCTGGGTTACTTCTTTGGACAGAGCTGGCAACTGATAGAAAAGTGGTCTGGAAGGGCAGGACTCTTCGCATTTTTTATGCTGTTGGTAATAGTCTTTTTTGGCTATCTGTACAGAACTCTAGCCAGGAGACAGACAGAAATTTATGGATGGTTTTGGGACAAGTGCAGAGGCTTCATTTCAAATCGGCATGTCAAGGGTTTCATAGAACGCCATCCCAGGATTATCGCATTCGTGATGGAGAGGCTCTCCCCGACAAGTTACTTAGGTCTTCATCTTACGGTGGGTCTCGCAATAAGTGTGATTTTTGCGTGGATATTCGGAGGAATAACAGAGGATATCCTTACAGGCGACCCGTTTGTTTTGGTTGACCAATGGGTGCTCAATCATGTTCTTTACTTCAGAACGCCTCTGGTAACACATCTTATGGTCATATTTACACAGCTTG
>JAHECH010000600.1 GCA_024641835.1 Deltaproteobacteria bacterium | reverse complement strand
TGACTGGCGGGAGGCCGCTGTCCTTTTCGTGACTTATCCGTGGGGGAAGCCGCAGCTCCGCCGCAGGCGGAGAATGCGGAGGGGGCAGAACTCCCCCATGGATAAGTCACTGAAAAGACCAACCCGCCTCTGGCGGGCCAGGCCGGGAGACGTGGCCGCCTCTGGCGGCCTTGGAACGAAAGAAAGGCCCCATGCCCCGCAAAAACGTAAACAATATATTGCTCTCCTTAGTAAAAGTAAGGAAAACTCCCTGCAGCAAGCTGCAGGGTATCCTGGCGAGGGCGAATGAAAATCTCATATCGTCAGAGGAGAAAGAGCTAATCCAGAGCGGGTTTAGGGCACCGAGGCTCAAGATAAAGCAACGAACAGAGAAGAGACCATGAGTGATTTTCCCAAAGAGGCTTCTGTCGCAACGGTGGGGGCCAAGACTCCCTCAAAAAGGCAAGGCGATCTGTTGCGGGAGATCTTTTCCCTTGCTGCCAGCGATGCTCTCAAGCGAATTCTGAGTTTGGATCACCCGGAGCACGTAATCAGAGACATGTCCCGTGTGGATTTCTTCTGGCTCCTCAAGAAGGTCGGTGAAGACGATTCCCTGCCTCTGTTGCAAATGGCTTCCGATGAACAGTGGCAGCACGTCCTGGATATGGAACTCTGGAACAAGGATCGAGTAGATCTGCATCAGGCGTCTCTCTGGTTCGGGAGGCTTCAACAGACTGACGTGGCGCGGCTTGCGAGATGGCTTTGCGGGGATGGTGAATCTTTCGCTCATTTGTACTTCTCCAAGAATATCAGGGTGGAGGTGAGAAGGAGTGACGAAGTGTACGATCTCACTGACGGATTCACGACTTTTGACAATGTCTACTTCTTCAAGATCCTCGACCCGGAATATGAGGAGATGATCAGAAACATTCTGCAGCATTTGGCAGCTGCGGACTACCAGCGATACCAGGCTCTTCTTCTAGGGCTTGCCGGTGTTTTGCCTGCGCAAGTGGAGGAGGAGATGTATCGGGTTCGCAATGTTCGCCTCGCTGAAGATGGATTTCTCCCTTATGAGGAAGCGATCTCCGTATACGCTCACATCCAGCCGGATTCCTTGAAGCGAATACGAGATCCAGCGGAACCGGATTTTTCCGCTGAGCCGGACGACAAGATTCTGGTGCCGGTGACACCCCTCACTCACACCGGAGAAACCAGTCTTTTCGTGGAAAGCACCAGGCGGATTTCAGATCCCGTCTTCGCCGACAGGATCCGTCTGGAATTTGCCGGTTTGTGCAACCAGGTTATTGCAGCGGACAGGGTCGTCGTGAATGATCTGGAGGCGCTTCTCAAGGTGTGTCAGAAGACTGCGGGTTTCATCAGCCTGGGCCTAGAGAAAGTGTCCGACGGGAAGCTCGCTTTGGCCGAGGAATACGTGAGAGACAATCCCCTCATCGCCCTATTTCGTGTCGGTTTCGGCTTGGCTATGGAACTGAAGTGGGAGGCTGAACGATGGATGAATAAGGCCTGGTTCGTCCGGCGGAAATTAGAGCAAAGTTTCTGGGGAGAGGAATGGGGTGGGATTCTGATCGGCCTTTCAGAGAAAAAACCCCGTCTCTTCACTCAACCCTATAGAGAAGGTTCATTCAAGGAGTTTGAAACCCTTTCTGAAATCGTCCAGTGTCGAACTGCTTTGAATCGAATGATGGCTGTGGATCGGTTGCTCGAAAACATGAGTTCCGGTCAAGCATTTGAAAGAAAACGGACAAAGGATCCCTTTTTCACTTTCCATGCGTTGATCTTCACCTTTTGGGCGAGGCTGAAGCTCGACCATAAACCTGGATTTGAGCCCCTATCGATGAGCCAAGTCAAGGATCTTTTCAAACGCCTTCGACAAAAAGAAACCGATTCTCCTTACCGGATGATGAACCACCGGAAATCATTCATAGAGGCCCTCCTGTCCCATGCTTCTGATCTCGATGCCGATACAGGGAAAGTGTTGGAGGAAACCCTCTCCCTCCTCTGGGAAGAATTCGTTCAAGAGTATGCCCTGGTGGAGGAAACGGACCTGGACGGGAAATTCATGAGGTTTATTCTGGTGGTGTCCTGAGTTATAAATCCGTTGCCAAACTGAGCTGAGCCGGAGCGCCCCGGTTTCGTTTTTAGAAGAGGCCCCCATGGTCCCGATATTCACAGCCGGCCGGGCACAGGAACGGCTCACGGCGCAGGGGGGCACGGTGCAAGGAAAAGCAATCAATACGATACTATGTTTGACCGTGCACCTTGCACCCCAAATTACGTCCTGATCTCCTGAGTCATAAATACCAGGTACGATACGGCAAAGCATATGAGGCTGATAGCCACAAGAGCAACCATGTGGGGATAGACCACGAGGATGCTCTGGCCGAGGCTCAGAGGATTTTGAAACCGGGACATGGAAATCTGCTCAAAAGGACCAGCCACGAGGATCATGGATTTACTGCTCTTTCTCATGGGATCGATGAGGGTGCCCGTGGCCTTTGAATAGAGCACCATGGGGGAAATAAGGGAGACGCTTTCCTGCACGCGGGCGTTCATGACCACCTGTTCAGGGTCAGCACTCTCTTTGTTTTCCACGGGTGCAACAGCGTTTGCGATGGCACTCGCCCCAACCGAAACAAAGAGAAAAAGGAAGAGCCACAATGCGACGGAAGCCAATGCAGAGGTGGCAACGCTTCGGAAGAGGATGGAAAAAAGAATGGATATCCCGAGCCAGAAGGAGATGTAGAAGATACTAATCACCAGATAAAGTGCGAGGCGCACAACCTCTTCCCATCCCGGTACAACGCCGACCAAGGTGAGGCCGAACCCGGCAATCACCAAAACCGTTGAAACGAGCATGATGGCAATGGTGGTGGCGCTCGCAAGGAATTTCCCGTTGATGACGGCGTCTCGGTATATCGGTTGTGATACCAATTTCACCAGGGTTCCATGAGCTCGTTCTCGGTTGATCGCGTCGAAACCCAGGACCACGCCGATAAGGGGACCGAAGAGGGCGACAAAATCCACCATGGAAACCTTGGCCCCGGCTATGTTGAAAAGCATGAGGAAGACGAAAGTGGGTTTAGCCACACCCTCAAGGTTTTCCCTCAGGCTGATTCCTGCCATGTAGGTGGTGATAAAACTCACCATGGCGATAAGAGCAAAGAGGATGACAAACCTGAAGCTGGTGAAATGGTCGGAAAGCTCTTTCCGGTAAATAGCGAAAAGACCGTGCATGGATCAGACCTCCTGGAAGTATTTCATATAGATTTCCTCCAGCGAGTACTGCTCTTCGCCCAGCCCGAACTTCTCTCTCCGGAGAGCATCGATTGACCCCTCCGCCACCATTTTCCCTCGGATCATGATTGCCACTCGGTGGGATATCTTTTGGACCTGCTGGAGGTGATGGGAAGAGAGCAGAACCGTGATCTTCCTGTCCCGGTTCAGCGACTGGATGAGTTCGATCATTCGCAGCGCCCCATCAGGATCCAGGCCAAGGGTGGGTTCATCCAGGAACATCACCTTAGGTTCCTTGAGGAGCACCTCTGCTATGCCGAGGCGCTGTTTCATACCTCTGGAGTAAGCCCCCACCTTTTTGCGGGCATCTTGGGTGAGGCCTACCGTGTTCAGGACCTCCTCGATCCTTGCTTTTGTCCCGCCGCTCCCCATGCCGG
>JAHECH010000599.1:1980-3677 GCA_024641835.1 Deltaproteobacteria bacterium | reverse complement strand
CAATAGATCCGCCAGAAACCCGAAAAGAGACCTCTACCGTATCGAGAGGGAGTTGATGGCAGTGGGGAATCAGGAGATGGGTTTGCTTTGCTGCATTCATGCCGGCTACCTCTGCCACGAGCAAAGGATCTCCCTTTTTCACTTTTCCAGCCTTGATGACTTCAACGGTTTCAGGAGAAAGATGAATTTCCCCAGCCGCTTCAGCCATTCGGTGAATAACCGGCTTGTCCGTCACATCGATCATTCCCATAAATCGCACCTCAATAGAAAGCTCGGTACAAGGTGCAGGGTGCACGGTGCAAGGTTCAAGGAAGATTTTGACGTGTGAGGGTGACCGTGTACCGTGCACCCTGCGCCCTATACCGTGCACTTCGCACCTTGAGCCTTGTACCTTGCCCCCTATTCATGAATTTCTTTCTTCTTAGTCGCTTCAGCCTTGAGCCGGTCAACGGTTTGTATCAGAGCGGGAAATACATTCTCCCTGAGGTCTCCGGCCACTGCGACAGCCATGATTTCATCCCCTACCTTCAGCCGTCCTTCATTCGTGTCGACCAGAACTTCGATGATTCCTTTCCGCTTTCTGGCATCTTCCACGACGGACCTGATCCTGTCATGATCGAAGGCGACCTCGATGCCGGTCACATCATCACCCTTTCTGGAGCTGGCGCGAACCAAGCCCAGGTGGGTCGCGATCATCCCGATTTTCGCTGATTCAGGATGTCGCCTTAGTTTCATGATCATCCGGTTGATGTCCATTCTCATCTCCTTCTGCCAGATCCTGATCCAGGTTGAAAAGTTTCCTTGCCATGTCGAGGTAGAGATCCTTGGTAGGCCGGCCTGATTTCCTCTTCAAGACCAGGATAGGATCATTGATGATTTTTTCAGTGATGGAAAGCGTCAGCGCCTCCAGGGCCTTCATCTGTGATGGGCTGAACGCACCGAGACTCGGAAGGGTTTTCTTTATTTCTGCCTGGCGGATGTTCTCAGCCTTCTCTTTCAGGGAAATAATGGTGGGGACCACGTCCAGGGTTCTCAGCCATTTCTCAAATTTGATGACTTCCTCCTGGACAATTCTTTCGGCCTTCACAGCCTCCTGCTCCCGCTGAGCGATGTTCAATTGAATCACACCCCTGAGGTCATCCATATCATAGACGTACACATTGGGCAGATCATTCACGCTCGGCTCCACGTCCCTGGGTACGGCAATATCAATAAAAAAGATCGGCCTGTTCCGCCTCTTCCTCAGAGAGTTCTTCACTCGTTCCTGGGTAATGACGTACCCTGTCGATGCCGTCGATGAAATAACGATATCCGCCTCCAAAAGTTGAGTGCCGATCTCCTCAAACGAGACAGCAGTCCCACCGAATAACTCGGCCATCTCAAAAGCCCTTTCAAAGGTCCTATTGGCCACGGTGATGGAGCTTACCCCTTGGTTCAGAAGATGTTTTGCTGCGAGCTCAGCCATTTCACCCGCTCCGATGAGAAGAACTTTTTTCCCCGTAAGATCATAGAAAATCTTCTTCGCCAATTCCACGGCAGCATAGCTGACGGATACGGCCGCATCAGAGATACCTGTCTCTGTCCGGACCCTCTTGGCCACCTTGAAAGCCTTGTGCATGAGCCTGTTGAGGATCACTGCCGTGCTCTTCTCCCTGGTGGCATTTGAATAGGCCTCTTTCATCTGGCCAAGGATTTGG
>JAHECH010000599.1:0-1970 GCA_024641835.1 Deltaproteobacteria bacterium | reverse complement strand
GCTCTCCGACCACCATGGAGTCCAGGCTCGATGCCACCCTGAAAACGTGCCTCACGGCCTCCGCATCTTCATGCACGTAGAGGCTCGATGTGAAGCGCTCTTCAGAGAGACCGCTTATCCTGGATAGCATGAAGATGATCGACTTCAGCGCTTCCTGGAAGTCCTGGGTGGTCACCAGAGCCTCCACACGGTTGCAGGTGGAGATGAAAAGGCTCTCCCTGAAGCACGGCAGCTCCCTCATGTGCGACAGGGCCATATCGGTATTGCCAGGGTCTTTTGCAAGGCACTCCCTCAAGTCCACCGACGCTGTTTCGTGGTTCATACCAATACTGACAATCTTGATCATAGCCCTATCCGGCCCTCCAGGCTCCGAAGCTGTGATAATCGCTCAGCCAGAGGCTTGCGCCGATAAAGGAAAAGATGAGTACCAAAAAGGCAAATATAGCCATGACCGCTGCTCTCCGTCCTCGCCAGCCAACCGCAAGCCTCTCATGGAGAAGAGCGGCGTAAAGCAACCAGGTGATCAAGGACCATACTTCTTTAGGATCCCAACGCCAGTAGCTTCCAAGAGCATACTGGGCATAGATGGCTCCTGTGATCATTCCAATGGTGAGGAAGGGAAAGCCGTACATCAGGGAATGACGGCTGATGGAATCGAGGGTCTCCAAAGAAGGCAACCGAGCGTAAAGAGAGCCGAACTTCTTGTTCTTGATGTGATACTCCTGGATCAGATACATGATGGCAGCGATGAAGGTCAAAGCGAACATCCCGTTCCCCAGAAAAGACGCCAGCACGTGGGCGGTAAGCCATAGACTCTTCAGTGCGGGTTTTACGCTCACGTCCACTCCCGGAATGGTGGAGGAGATGATCATCAAGCACGCTGCAAGGGGCGCAATGAACGATCCGAGAATCATGAGTCTGAATTTGAGGTGGAAAATCAGGTACGCACCTATGATCGTCCACGCGAAAAAAGAGAGCGCGCCCTTGAGGCTGAACACTGGGGCTGCGCCGAGGGAATAGTACTGGTAGCCGAGAAACAGGGTGTGAAACAAAAAACCGACCAGCAGGAGCCTGGAGGACCACGTGTAAACCGATTTCCTCTGCTTGATGATGTAGACGATGAATCCTGCTGTGGCCAGCAGAATGAGGACAAGTGCAGACTGGAATAGTATGAAGGCCATAACTTACTCTCTCTTTAAATATTTCAATATCTCCTCTCTGGAGGTGGGGCGATCCAGTGCCTCTGAAAGGAGGGATCCTATGCCCTCCCAGTTCTTTTCACGGATCATCTTAAGAACGCCTGAGTTAACTATGTGCTCAAAAATCCTTTTGTTTTCTTCTTGCCCGAAGCCTCTGGATAATATCTCCTTTCTGAGATTTCCCATGAGGATGAGAAGGGTCACATATTCCTCCCCGAAATGGTTCTCCAGGTCCTCTCGAACCTTTCTTGCCAGGGCCGGGCTCTTTCCTGAAGTGGATATAGCGATAAGAAGGTCTCCTCTTTTCAGAACAGAAGGGACGATAAAGGTGCAATCTGCTGGTTGATCAACAGCATTGACCAGGCTGCCTCTATCCCTCGCCCAGGTGCTCACAAGGCGGTTTAGGGCTGCATCATCGGTAGCTGCGATCACCAGCATGGCGCCGTTGATATGCTCCTTTTGAAATTCCCGGCCCAGGTAGGTGATTTTCCCATCTTCTATGTACTCCATCAGCCTGGCCGTCAACTCCCTCGCTACAACCAGGACGTCTGCTTCGTACTCCAGAAGAGATTCGATTTTTCGCTGCGCCACATTGCCGCCACCGACAACGACAACCTTTCGGCCGGCAAGATCGACTAGAATGGGATAATATTGTCTTTTAAACATACTGATCCACCATTTCAGTAATAAATCTCTCGACCTCCTCCATTCCCCCTCTCGCTTTGAGGTCTTCAACCAGTTTCTTGAGCTTCTGATAAGTCGCCGGATCGC
>JAHECH010000034.1 GCA_024641835.1 Deltaproteobacteria bacterium | reverse complement strand
AAATGTTGAATCTGCCCTCAATATAAGCGACAGGGGATATGTCATAGACAATGGTTCAATCCGTCACGAAGGATCCATAGAAGAACTGCGGCAAAATGAGGAAGTGAAAAAAAGATACCTTCTTGTGTAACCGGCTCCTTAAATTGCACGTGGGTCACCTGAATCGATGCCTCCCAGCAGGAAGAACAGACTATCGGGCCGGGAAGAAGCAAAAGTCGATACCAGGAAATCCTTTTGGCAGGAGGTGAAGCTATGGCGAATCAGGTCTCTGGAAAGTATGGAAAATACGTGGAAACGGATCTTCCAAAGTTTGCTGAAGTCTCAGGACATCACAAGCCCGCTCCCTTTTGGATTATGCCGGACATGTTCCCTGGCGTAAGTCTCCATGTCGCAGGCGTGGATGCCAGTAAGATTGTAGAAGCACCTCATGCAAACCCCCATCAGCATGAGACTCCTGAGATATATTTGGCCCCTTCCGAAAGGAAGGGGGATATCGTGGTGGAAATTCAAATGGATGATGAGAAGTTTGTGGTCGATTCGCCTTTTGCTGTTTTTATCCCGCCCGGTGTGAGGCACTGCTTTAAAGTGATCAAATGCGAGACGACGCATTATGTCTTTGGAATTGTATTGCCTGAATGGCGGGGATGAAAGTGTTATGAATACGAGCCGAAGGAGAGTGATGGCCCACGATTTTCAGGGGAGGGGACAATGATCGTAAAAAGTTCAAGAGAGGTCGAAGGTCAGGCATTAGGCGCAGGGGTTGTGATGAGATGGGTCATTTCAGAAAAAGACGGCGCTGAAAATTTCTACATGAGAATCGTCCAGGCGGAGCCCGGGACGCAAGGACCGCCTATGCATCACCATGCTTACGAGCATGAGATGTACATCTTAGAGGGGGAAGGCACGGTCATAGGCAATCGAGGCGAACAGCCATTCAAGGCGGGTGACGTGATTTACATACCTCCCGGCGAACCCCATCAGCTAATGCATCCAAACGGCCTGCGCTTTATCTGACTCATCCCTTCGAAGGGGGCTAGGCTGCCTTCGAAGCTTGTTTCTCTGAAGTGAATACGGCGTAAAAAAGAATTGACAAGCTCGGAAAGTTTCTTTAAGCATTTATGAAAAACTTCATTAATAGTGAACTACAAGAAAAATGCACGGCGCTTCAAAACATCGCTTTAATTTCGGGGAAAAAATAAAGGGGATCAGGTTGCAGATGGGAATGCGGCTCTCTGATTTGGCTGGAAAAGCCGGATATTCGATCAGTTATCTATCCCAGCTGGAAAACAACAAGATAGCCCCGTCGATCGAGTCGCTTTACAATCTGAGCAGCGTCTTCGGCCGACCCATCGGATATTTTTTCGACCACTTTGGCAATCAAGAAGATTTTGTAGTGAAAAAGCACGACCGCAAGAAAATGCTCCTCGATGACGGGCAAATCCAGTTCGATCTGCTTTCCTCCAACCTTCAAAAAAAAGCGATGGAGGCCCTGGTGATCCGAATGAAAAAGGGTCACACTTCCCCGGAAAAGACCCATGTCGGGGAAGAGGTAGGCCTTGTCATCGAGGGCAAGATCTGTGTCACCCTGGCAGGGGTTGAACATACACTGGAAGAGGGGGACAGCATCTACTATTCTGCTGCGATTCCACATATGATCAAAAACACCGGCGATTCGGAAGCGGTTCTTTTCTGGGTGATGACACCTCCCAACTTTTGACAGGAATCTCTCTTGGAACTCGAGGAGAGCTGCGGGGAAAGCCTTCAAACAGGCCTAAGCTTCGATAAGGCGACATGATGATGATTGAGGTCCGGTTTCACGGAAGGGGCGGGCAGGGAGCAGTCGTCGCTTCCAATATCCTGGCCCTCGCCTTCTTCAATGAAGGCAGGTACGTGCAATCCTTTCCTTCTTTTGGGGGGGAAAGAAGGGGTGCGCCTGTCATGGCTTTTCTGAGAGTGAATGACCGGGAGATTGAGATCAGGAGCAACGTTTACTGTCCTGATCATGTGGTCGTCCTCGATGTCTCCCTCACAAAGACAATGGATATCACTGCAGGACTGAAAAAGACCGGTTGGGTTTTGCTCAACAGCGCCCACTCTCCTGAAAGCTATTTTTTCTCGAGCGGGTTTCCCACAGCGACTATTGACGCCAATCGTATAGCCGTAAGACATCAACTCGGAACAGCCACATCCCCTATCGTCAACACAGCCATTTTGGGTGCCTTCGCTCGGGTGACGGGCGCCGTGACCATAGAGTCTATTCTTGACGCCGTGAAGGAATCAGTCCCGAATGATCCGGATGCGAACGTATCGGCGGCTTTGGAAGCATACAAAACCGTAACGTTTGAAGCGAAATAGGAGAGCCTTGAAAAAGCAATTCAACCTCGAGCGCATGGAGGGGCTCCCGCCCCTGGCTGTCTCGTTCCTGGACACGCTTTCCATCAAGACGGGCACCTGGAGATATCTTAAGCCCTTCTTCCAGGTGAAGACGGCGCCCTGTAATGAAGGCTGTCCCGCGGGCGTGGATGTGCGGGGGTTTATCGCTCTCATGAAGCAAGGGCTTTTTCATGAAGCGTACACGTTATACCTGGAAGAAAATCCTTTGCTCGGTGTATGCGGTCGGGTTTGTTATCATCCCTGCGAGAGACTCTGCAACAGAAAAGACTTTGACCAGCCTGTCAACATCAACGGCTTAGAGCGGTTCATGGCTGACTTCGATACGCCCCTTTCCGGTTCCAGCCTTGAGAGCGGAAAACACGTGGCGGTGGTCGGTTCAGGACCCTCAGGCCTTTCGTGTTCCTATTTCTTAGCCAGGATGGGGTACAGGGTGACGATTTTTGAGGCTCGGAGCAGGGCGGGAGGCATGTTGCGCTACGGTATTCCGCGGTACCGCCTTCCCGAAAAAGTGCTGGACAAGGAGATCGGCGGCATCCTCAAATTGGGAATCGATTTTCGGGGGAACCAGAAATTGGGGAAAGATTTCACCCTGGAGCGGCTAAAAAGGGATGGTTATGACGCGGTTTTTCTCGGGGTCGGGGCTCAGCTGAGCCGGCAGGTGCCATTGCAGGGGTCTGACTTGCCCGGCGTCCTGCGGGGTGTTGATTTTCTTTCTCAAGTGGCTGAAGCAGAGGAGGTTCGCCTCAAGGACCGGGTCATCGTTATCGGTGGGGGCAATGGTGCTATCGACGCCGCTCTGACGGCCATGCGATGCGGGGCCCGGGACGTAACCGTGGTCTGCGTTGAGAAGCGGGAAGAGATGCCCGCCCACGAATGGCAGGTGGAAGACGCTCTTTCAGAAGGTGTCAAACTGATGACATCCTGGGGGCCCTCTGAGATCGTGGGCGATAGCAGTCAGATCAGGGGTGTGGACCTGATTCATTGCGTTTCCGCGTTCGATGACCAGGGCTTTTTCAACCCCAGGTTCGACCATATCAAGAGAAGGATTGACGCAGATCAGGTGATCATGGCCGTAGGCCAGGAACCGGATTTGTCATTCCTGGGATGCCGAAGCGACATAGAAGTGAAGGGCGGGCTCATCACAGTTAATGCAGCGACGCTTCAGACAGGCATCAAGGACGTCTATGCCGGGGGAGACGTGGTTGAGCAGCCCCGGGGTGTGGTCCATGCGGTCGGGTCAGGAAAAAGGGCGGCTATCGAGATTGATCGCTACCTCAAGCAGCAGCCTGGTACAGATTTTATGAGAGGGCTGAGAATAGGTCAGACCGGGTGGATTTCATTCCGCCGATATCTGGGGGACAGCTCATGCCGGGAGTCTCAAGAAGTAGTCCGTTTTGAAGATCTCAACCCTTCCTACTTTCAACATGCGGCGCGAGAGGAGAAGCCCAAGTTTGCGAAGGAGGAACGCAAGGGGTTCGAAGAACTCTATGGGAACTTGACTCCTGAGAAAGCCCTGGGAGAAGCACGCAGATGCTTGAGCTGCGGTTTGTGCGATCAATGCGGCAACTGTGTTGTTTTCTGTCCCGACATTGCGGTGTCTTTCAAAGAGGGCGAATATCCGGAAGCGAGCGATGACTATTGCAAGGGATGCGGAATTTGTGCCGTGGAGTGTCCGGGAGGACTCATATCCATGACGCAGGAGGGCGAATGAAAAAACTGCTCTTAGGAAGTCACGCGGTAGCCCACGGCGCTAGGCTTTCCATGGTTGACGTCATTGCAGCTTACCCTATCACGCCTCAGACATCCATCGTTGAGAAACTCGCAGAGTTCTGCAGCGATGGGAGCCTGAACGCGAGATTTGTGAATGTGGAATCTGAACATTCCGCCATGGCAGCCTGCATCGGCGCGTCTACAGCAGGAGCCCGGGCATTTACGGCAACCAGTTCGCAAGGGCTTGCATTGATGCACGAGCTTCTCCACTGGGCTGCAGGAGCCCGCTTGCCTATCGTCTTGGCAAACGCCAATCGAGCCCTCGCGGCACCGTGGTCCATAGGCACGGATCATACCGACAGTCTTTCCCAGAGAGATACAGGCTGGCTGCAGTTCTACTGTGAGAACTGCCAAGAGTGCCTCGATACAGCGATTCAGGCATTCAAGATCGCTGAGACCGTCTCGCTCCCCGTGATGATGAACCTCGATGGTTTTGTCCTCACCCACACCTCTGAACCCGTCGATATTCCTGAAGCCGATCGGGTCGCCTCCTACCTGCCCCCGTTTCATCCTGAATTCAAGCTGGATGTCGAGGAACCGCGGGCGTTCAGCGGCGGCATGATAGGTCCCCAGGCCCGGCATTACATGGATTTTCGATCAAAAATGCAAGATTGCATGGAGCAAGGCAAGCGTGCGGCTGAGAAGGCGGATGAAGAATTCAGGGAGGTGTTTGGCAGGCGCTATGGTGTTGTCGATGGGTACCGTTGTGACGATGCCGACCTTGTCATCATCAGCGCCGGTACTATCGCGGGCACCGTGCGTTCAGTTGTGAAGAAGCTCAGGGAAAGGAATATCAAGGCTGGTGCGCTCAAAGTCAGGATGTTCAGGCCGTTTCCGAGCGAAAAGGTGAGGGAGATCCTTCAAGTCGCAAAAAAGGTTGCTGTGATCGATCGGGACCTTTCTCCCGGCTGCGGCGGCATCTTTGCGCAGGAGGTCAGATCCTGCCTCTATCCATCGAGAAGCAGGCCGCAAGTGTTCGGCTTCTTGACCGGGCTGGGCGGAAATGACGTGACCCCGGAAGTCGTTTCGGAGATCATAGACTATGCGCTGAATCATGATGAACCGGCAAAGGATTACGTATGGATCGGACTGCTGAAATGAACTCGACGATTCCGCGGGAGGAATGGCTTTATTCCGGCCATGCGGCCTGCGCCGGTTGCGGCGCAGCCCAGGCCCTTCGTCTTGTGCTGAAGGGGCTTGGCAAAAGAACCATGCTCGTCATTGTGGCCTCTTGCTCCACTCCCATCGCAGGAAATTTCCCCTTTTCCGCCATCAAGGTTCCCGTGATGCACATCGCCTTTGAGGCTGGCGGTGCGACCGGTTCAGGCATCCGGGCTGCTCTTGAGAAAAAGGGCATTGAGGGCGTGAACGTTGTGGTGTGGGCAGGAGACGGGGGAACGTTCGACATAGGTCTTCAGTCTCTTTCAGGCGCAGCCGAGAGAAACGAAGACATCATCTACGTCTGCTATGACAACGAAGCTTACATGAACACCGGGATTCAGCGGAGTTCGGCCACGCCGTGGGGGTGCTGGACGACCACGACGCCTGCTCCAGGGATGAAAACCCTACCCAAGAAAGACATCATGAGCATCATGGCTTCCCACCGGATCCCGTACGCGGCAACAGCGACGCCGGCATACCCCCAGGATCTGATCGACAAGGTTAAAAAAGCGGCGAAATTGAAGGGAACTCGATTTTTCCATATTCTCGCACCGTGCCCGACAGGGTGGCGGTTTCCATCCGAACTGACCGTGAAGCTTTCAAGGCTTGCGGTGGAAACCAACGTTTTTCCTCTTTACGAAGTGATAGACGGCGAGCGGACCATCATCAACCGGACGCCCAAAGGATCCCCTGTCAGGGAGTACCTCGCACCGCAAGGCCGGTTCAGCCATTTGAGTGCAGGAGATATCGACACCATACAGCGAAACATAGACAGGAACTGGGAGAGGCTCAAGGAAAAAGCGGAAAACACCCAACACAGCTGATCATCAAGGAGGGCTATCATGGGAGAAGGTCGTTCAAAGCGCCTGTTCATCTGGCAAAACGGGCAAATCGTGCCTCTTGAGAAAGCAACCGTCAACGTACTCACCCCTGCGGTCCTCTTTGGAGCCAATGTCTTTGAAGGTCTTGCAGCCTATTGGAATTCCAAGGAGGAAGAGCTGTACTGCTTCAGGTTTGCGGATCACTTTAAACGTCTTTTTGAATCTCTAAAGATCATGAGGATGGCCGTCCCTTACACCATAGAAGATTTTTTCAGCTTTACCAGCGAGGCGATCAAAGCGAACAAATTCAGGGAGGACATACATCTTCTTCAGGTCGTCTACGTGGACGACATAGCGGGGCTTTTCAGGCAGAAAAAGTTTGGGATGTACATTGCGGCGCAGCCTCATATGCACCTGTTTGACACAACCAAAGGGATCCATTGCTGCACCAGCACCTGGACTCGGATATCCGATGGTTCCAGCCCTCCCAGGGTAAAATCCGGGCCGAATTACCAGAACAGCAGGCTTGCCAGCCTCGAAGCCGATGCCAAAGGCTTCGACTGGGCCGTCATCCTTACGAACCGGGGGAAAGTCTCTGAGGCCCCGGGCGCCTGCCTCTTTATGGTGAGAAAAGGCCAGGTGGTCACTCCTCCCGTCACGAGCGATATCCTGGAGAGCGTCACCCGAGCAACACTGATAGAGCTGTTCTCCAAAGAGCGGCGGATGCCCGTAGCGGAGCGAGAAATCGATCGCACTGAACTGTATGTGGCCGAAGAAGTTTTCCTGTGCGGCAGCGGCGCCGAAGTCACGCCCGTTGTATCTTTAGACCGGATCAACATCGGGGACGGGAAAATCGGCCCGGCAACGAAAAGGATTCAAAAACTCTATTTTGATGTCGTACGAGGAAATCACAAGGGGTACTCCGAGTGGCGGGTACCGGTATATAAATCTTGAATCGTAGAGGAGACCGCCATGGTGCCAGGTCCAAGACAGCCGGTTCAGGCCTTTTTTGAAAAATATCCCGATGTTCCCAGAGAAGTCATCCTCAAGGAAGACATGCTGAGACTCGGGGTCCGATTCTCTGAAGAAGCTTTGGAGTCGGCTAAAGGCTGCAGGCCCAAGTCCTACTACTTGTTTTCCTGGGATCGCATGTCGCGCGACGACATGGAGAAAGACGAAAGTTATCGCACGCCGGATGATCTTTTTTTCCATGGTGGTCCGAACGGCCTGCGATTGACGAACGTCCGGGTCGAAATCGCCAAGAACACGCCGTATCTGGTCTCCTTGAGCGATGGAAGCCCCATGCTTTTTGAAGACGGCAAACCCATCGCTGAAATCAGGTATCCAAAAAGGCCCCACTATTACGGCTACGCCTTTGAGGACGGAACATCTTACGGCCAGGTCATCCCGCTGCTTTTCGGAAGGATGGCCTTCATCACGATGTATCGCCTGTGCCAGTTTGGACCTGATGAGCAATGCAAGTTCTGTGACATCAATGCGAGTTCAGTCGATTTACGGGAGCGCTCGAAAAAGGTCGGCGGCCGGGTGGATATTGAACACGTCGTGTACGATACGGTGAAAGACCCGGGAAAAGTGGCTACCGTAGCTGAAGCCATGTACAGGGATATGTTCATCGATAACAAGGAAGATCTCGAGAACCGGATGATCAGTATCATCATGACTTCCGGCACGATCAAGAAGACGCTGAAAGGGTTAAAACCGGTTGATTTCTACCTGCAATACGTGACAGCCATCAGAAGGAAGATCGGAAACCGGATTCCTATTGTGCTCATCGTTGAGGCGCTGCAGGAAGAGGATATGTGGCGCCTCCACGAAGCAGGCGTAACCGTTTACAACCCGAACATCGAGGTCTGGGATGACAGGCTTTTCGAGAGCCTGTGCCCGGGAAAGGCAAAATACTTCGGCCGGAAGAAGTGGGTCGAACAGATGCTGAAGGCGGTTGACGTCTTTGGTGTGGGCAATGTCAGCCCGAATTTTGTGGCCGGGGTGGAGATGGCGCAGCCCATGGGCTTCAAAGACGTTGATCAGGCCGTGAATTCCACAAAAGAAGGTTTTGAGTTCATGATGTCCCGGGGCGTCATCCCTCATCCGGATACATGGTGCATCGAGGCGCAGTCACCCTTGGGCGCTCATCCGCCGATACCCCTGGACTACTTCATTAAGATGAACAAGGCCTGGTACACGACCTGGACAAAATACGCGTTGCCTCCGAATAACGGCTGGGGCCCGGTCGGCAACGGCTGCGGCTGCTACGGCAACAGCGGCTACGTGGATATGCGAGAGGGAAGATTGCAAGCGTTGTGAGGGCCACGGCAAAGGGGTTTTGGAATGGAAGAAAAAAGACAGCCTCTTGAAGTTTATGTAGAGAGGTATCCCGACATTCCGATCGAAGTCATCCTCAAAGAGGATCTCCTGAGACTGGGCGTCAGATTTACCGAAGCTGCCCTGGCGGCTGCCAAGGATTGTCGCCCGAAATCCTACTACCTCTTCTCCTTTGACCGTATCCGGCATGATGAAATGGAAAAAGATGAAAGCTCGAGAGTTCCGGACGACATCGATTTCCTCGGCGGCCTTTACAATCTGAGACAGACCAACTTTCGCGTGGAGATCGCCAGGGATACACCTTACCTGATAGACGTTGAAGATGGAGAAATCGTCCTCTTCGAAAATGAAACACCTGTAGCGCAGATCCTTTATCCTCCAAAACCGGATTATTACCGCATGACGTTTGAAGATGGCACCTCTTACGGCCAGATCGTTCCCCTCCTGTTCGGCCGTCATGCCTTCATTACCATTTATCGATTCTGCCAATTCTGGGGCGCGGGGGAGGAATGCAAGTTCTGCGACATAAGCGCAAACCTTAGAGACTTAAGGAAGAAAAAGGACAGGATGAACCCTGACCACGTTCTGTATCGTGCGGTCAAGAACGCTGATCAGGTGGCCACCGTCATCGAGACGATGCACAAGAACATGTTCGTTGAGGAGAAGGAAAGCCTATGGAACAGGATGGTCAGCATTCTTATAACCTCGGGCTCAATAAAGAAAACCATTGAGGGAATGAAACCCATCGATTTCTATCTTCGCTACGTACGTGCGATACGGGAGAGGGTCGGGAATCGTATTCCCATCATTTTGATCGTCGAGCCGGGAGAGGAAGAGGACATGAAGAGGCTGCACGAGGCTGGTGTGACCTCCTACAACCCCAATTTTGAGGTCTGGGACAGGCGCCTGTTTCAAATCCTGTGCCCCGGGAAAGAGAAATACATCGGAAGGGATGAATGGATCAGGAGAACGGTCAAGGCGGTAGAAATTTTCGGGACGGGCAACGTTTCCCCCAATTTTGTGGCAGGGGTAGAGATGGCTCAACCCTGGGGTTTCCAGGACGTTGATCAAGCTGTAGGCTCAACAGTCGAAGGGCTGGACTACATGATGTCCAAGGGTGTAGTGCCTCATCCGGACAGCTGGTGCATTGAACCCGGCTCAGCGCTCGGAGGCCATCCTCCGATTCCCCTCGACTACTATCTCAAGCTGGACAGGGCTTGGTATCATACCTGGATCAAATATGATCTCCCCCCCAACACCGGGTGGGGCCCTATCGGCAACGGCCGCGGCTGCTACGGAAACAGTGGTTATGTCAATATGCGGGAAGGTAGAATCTAGGCTCGTGTCCCAGAAGTACCTTGGCATAATCCACTGCAATGTTATTTGTAAACGAACTTCTGGGACGCCACATTAGGCTGCTCTAAGACCGGTGAAAGCGGTTATGCCTATGTGATCTTACGGGAACACCCTCAGGCGTTCTTGCAAGGAGAGAGACCCTTGAAGCCCGAGCAAGAATATGCAGAAAAGCATCCTCTTTCGGCAGCCCTGTATGAGAGGGCGCTGCGCGTATTCCCATCGGGCGTCACCCATGATGCCAGGTTTCTCAGGCCCTTCCCCATCTATGTGAGCCGTTCTCGAGGAGCCAAGAAGTGGGATGTGGACGGCCGTGAGTACATCGATTACTGGATGGGCCACGGAGCCCTGATTTTGGGCCATAATCACCCGGATGTCGTGGAAGCCTTGCACAGGCAGATAGACAGAGGCGCGCATTATGGAGCCTGCCATGAACTGGAGGTGGAATGGGGAGAAAGAATCGTGAACCTCGTTCCGTCGGCTGAAAGAGTTCGATTCACTGCCTCCGGCACCGAAGCGACTCTGATGGCTGTCAGACTGGCCAGAGCCTGCACAGGAAAGAAAAAGATCGTCCGTTTTGAAGGACATTACCATGGATGGCATGACGCTCTCTCGATCGGCATTTTCCCTCCCTTCAACATCCCTGACTCGAGCGGGACCCTGGAAAGCTTTCTCAGTTCCACCGTTGTTTTGCCATCGGATGATCTCCAGCCCCTGGAAGATCTGTTGGAAAGGGATTCGGACGTGGCGTGTGTCATTTTAGAGCCCTCCGGAGGTTTTTCCGGTGCTTACCCGTTGACCGGCGAGGAATTGAGGGCCGTGAGAGAGATGACCGAGAAGAGAGGTGTCCTCCTGATCTTTGATGAGGTTATCACAGGATTCAGGTTCTCACCGGGCGGCGCCCAGGCTCTCTATGGAATCAAGCCGGACCTGTCGTGCTTTGCCAAGATTCTTGCGGGCGGGTTGCCCGGAGGAGCGGTGGCAGGGAAAAGGGATATCATGAGGTATCTGGAGTTCAGAGAGGATGCGGAATGGAACCGGAAGAAAAAGATTCTGCACCCCGGAACTTTCAACGCCAACCCGATTTCAGCAGCGTCGGGGGTAGCAACCCTGAGTATCATCAGCCGGGGTGAGGTCACCACAAGAGCGAATCAATGCGCCCAGAAGATCCGTGACATCCTTAATCGTGTCATCGACAGCCATGGGATAAGCTGGTGCGCCCACGGCGAGCACTCCGTAGTCCACCTCCTCATGAATCACTCCTGTACCCGGCGGGAAACGTGTGACAGAAGGCTATGCCGTTATGACTATCGGAAGATCTATCAAAAAGACCCAATGCTTCTGAGTTCCTTCCGGATCGCGATGCTGAATCAGGGCGTTGATTCTATCGGGGATCACTGGTGGATTTCTTGGCTGCACTCGGAGGATATTGCCGAAAAAACCGGGCATGCCTTTAATGAATCGATAGGGATGCTGAAACAAGCACTCCCTGATCGCTTTCCAAGGCCGTAAGCCGGCCGTGGGAGTTGCACTTTGTCAGGAAACACGCGAAGGATTACATAGCAGGGGGGTGGATATGAGGGAGATATTGCAGCAGGATATTCTTCGAGCCAGGGAAATATTGCGTGGGGCTATCATAGATAATCCATTGCAGTTTTCTCGAACTTTCTCTGAAATGGCCGGATGCTCGCTTTACTTGAAGCCGGAGTGTTTGCAGAAAAACGGCTGCCATAAGATCAGGGGTGCTTATTATATGCTCTCCAGGCTCTCAAAAGAGCAGCGCGATAGAGGGATATGCACCTTTTCTGCGGGAAACTGGGCTCAAGGGGCAGCCTACGCCGGATCTTTGCTGGGTGTCCCGGTGACAGTGGTTATGCCGGAAAAAGCGAACCCCAAGAAGGCGGCGGCAACCCGGGGGTATGGGGGTGAAGTGATTCTGTTCGGATCCGACTCGACCCAGTTGTATCAAAAAGCGCAAGATTTGGCTCAGAAGCGGGGAGCTCTTTTTATCAATCCCCTGGAGAACCCTGACCTTATTGTCGGCATGGGCACTTTGGGGCTGGAGATTCTGGAAGGGCAACCGGATCTTGATGCGATCGTGGTACCTGTCGGAGGTGGGGGGCTGATTGCCGGGATCGCCTCGGCTGCAAAATGGAAGAAACCTGACGTGAAGGTTTATGGCGTCCAACCCTCGGGTGCTGACGCCATGGCACGTTCCCTTGCAGAGGGAAAGGCTGTCGAGATTGAGCGTGTAGAGACCATCGCCGATGGCCTTGCGGTTAAAAGGCCGAACGAAAATACCGTCAAAATCATCAGGAAGGTTGTGGACGGGGTGGTTCTCGTTTCTGACGACGAGATCAAGGAGGCTATCTTCCTGCTGTTGGAAAGGGCGAAGCTGGTGGTTGAGCCGGCCGGCGCAGCCTCACTCGCGGCCGTGCTTTTTGGACGGATCCCGGAACTCAGCGGTCGGAAAGTGGCCTCAGTTATCAGCGGGGGAAATATCGATTTTCATCTCCTGAGGGAAATCCTGGCGAGCCACGGTTGATGACTTCGTAAAAAGTCGTCAAAGCAGACGGCACAGTAAAAAGCTCCAGATGCAAGGCGCGCGAATGCCTGCCTGCCGCAGGCAGGTTGAGGAATGAAGCGTACACAGACGTACGCTGCAATGACGAAAGATGAAGCGCAACGCCGCAGATGGACTTTTTACGAAGCCGTCACGGTTGATTCTCTCGAAAACTCGTCTTCTGTAGAGCCAAGAAGCTGAAAGGCAATAAAAAAAGGAGGTGTTAGCTAAAGCGGAGGAAGGGGATGCAAAAAATAACTTTTAACAATCTTCGTAGGAGGTGGGAAAGATGAAAAAGACGCTGTTTATTCTAGTCCTGGCTTTAACCCTAACCGGTCTAACTTTGTCTCCTGCTTCGGCAAAGGTCTTTAGGATCGGGGTAACCCAAATCATCAGCCACCCGGCCATCGACGCTTGCCGGCAAGGCTTCTATGATCAGATGAAAGATGAGGGCTTCATCGAAGGTAAGGATGTGGTGTACGACTTCCGGAATCCTGAAGGCGACATGAGCCTGGTCGCATCGATCGCGAAGAAATTCGTTGCGGACAAGGTCGACCTTATTTACAGCATCTCCACGCCGAGTACCCAAGCATGTGTGGCTGCGGCCGAAGGGACCAACATTCCCATCATCTTCGGTGCGATGACGGACCCGGTTTCGGCCAAGGTGGTTGCATCCTGGGATAAGCCGGGCGGCAACTGCACAGGCGCGAGCGACTGGGCAGAAGCGGATCCTCAGCTCAAAATCATCAAGGAAATACTGCCCAAAGTCAAAGTGATCGGCACGGTGTATAACGCCGGCGAGACCAACTCTGTGGTTCAGGTCCGGGAGTTCAAGAGTGCCGCTCCCAAATTCGGGGTCGAAAAAGTCATCGAAGCTACAGCCGCCACCACTGCGGATGTCTATGCTGCGGCAAACTCCCTGGCCGGGAGAGTGGAGTGCATGTGGATCGGGACCGACTCAACTGCTGTTTCTTCCATAGGGTCTATCGTGAAAGTCTGCGAGGAAAAGAAGATCATGCTCTACTCGACAGACAAGAGCCAGGTTCCCAAAGGTGCAGTCGTCTCCCTCGGACTGAGTTACTATGAGCTGGGCCGGGAGTCGGGCAAAATGGTGGCCAAGGTGCTCCGGGGCGCTAAGCCGGCCGATATGCCGGTCGTCAAGGCACCCCTGACAGACCTCTGGGTGAACACGGCGGCAGCCCAGAGAATGGGGGTGACGCTTCCTGAATCTATCCTGAAAAGGGCGACCAAGATCTTTAAGGAATAACGCTGGGTCTTCTGAGCTCAGGCTTTACGTGAAAAAGCCGGAATGCCCCTGAGCCTGAGCTCACCTTTTCTCAGGATCTCTTCTCAGAGAGGATCCTGGCCTGTGCTTGTTGGGGGGAGATTATGGCTTATTCGCGACGATATGCTCGGTGAGGGGATGCCATGACCATGGTGATGACGATAGTCGGGTTTTCGCTTTACGAGGGACTGGTCTTTGGGCTGGTCGCCATAGCTGTTTACTTGACCCTGCGTGTTCTCGCTTTCCCGG
>JAHECH010000598.1 GCA_024641835.1 Deltaproteobacteria bacterium | reverse complement strand
CCTGGCCCCGAGCGAAGGCGAGGGGAACAGCGGGAGGGGGCAGAACTCCCCCGTAGATAAACCGTTGAAAAGACCAGCCCGGGAGACTTGGAACGAAAGAAAAGGCATCATCGGCCGGTTAAGTTAGCGCTTATGCCCGGCAGGGGGCAGGGTCGCGCAGAGGATTATGCCAAGGTATTTCTGGAACGCGACACTAGACAGAGCTGACTGATTTACGAGGGATTCTCACTCCTTGGCAACGTATCGTGCTCTTTCAGAAGATGCGTCACATATGCGGCTCGCACGCGGCTGAGGCACACCTGCAGGACTTCCATGAACTTGTCTGCGTCGCCTTCCATTCCTAGGATTCTCTTTCCCAGGGCATTGAGTTCTTCCCTGTCCCTGGGAATGGAATGGATCTGCCTGTCTTCGAGAATCTGTAGATAGTGTTCCACCTGCCTCAGGAAAAGGTAATCCTTCTGGAGCGTTGAAACCACCGCCTCAGGAATGATCCTCGCTTGGCGAAGCAATTCCAGCGCCCTCACCGTGTTCCCTTCAAGAAGTGAAGGGTTCTTCGGAGCATGAATGAGCTGAAGCCCCTGAACCAGGAATTCCACATCCCGCAGGCCGCCGATACCGCTTTTCACATCCGTAGTCGCTCCCAGGCTCATGGAAGAAGTCTTAATGGCTCCGACGCGCATCTTCTCGATGGAATCCACAATAGTCGCCCGGCTCCTGCTCTTGAGCAATGCCGGCTGAATCCTTTCGATCAAATCATAACCCAGCCGCTCATTTCCCGCCACAGGCCTCATCTTCAGAGCGGCCTGAATCTCCCACAGGGATGCCTTCCCGCGATAGTAGTTTTCCAAACTCGAGAAGGATGAAACGAGTTCTCCCTCCCGGCCAAAGGGCCGCAAACGCAGGTCTACGCGGTAAGCATGCCCCTCCTCCGTGTGTCTGGAGAGATCCGCGCTCACTTCCTCCATCAGTCTTGCGAAGAACACCCCAAGGCCGTTCTCACCCCATCCTCTTGCTTCCCCTTCTGTTCCCCTGTCATCCCAGAGGCCCAGCAGGTCTATATCTGAACTGTAGTTGAGCTCATTTCCCCCCAACTTGCCCAGGGCGAGAATGCAGAAACGGCTCTCGAACTCCTCCCCTCTTCCTCTCATTTGTTCGAGCCTCTCAAATGCTTCTTTCAGGACCACCCTGGTAAAAGCCTCAGCCAGCCGCGATAGCTCTGTCATGACATCCCTCGTGCCGACCTTGAGATACATGTCCCTTGTACCGATGCGGAGGATCTCCCTTCTCCTCAGCCGGCGCAATTTGTTCAGCCATTCGCCATGGGTGCTGCATGTGCTCGCCGCTTTTCTGAGTTCCTCTTCCATGTCTCTCAGCTCTCTCATGCGGTGCAGCACCTCAGGGATGACGGTCCAGTCGAGAAACCCGGGGTTCCTGACGAGGGTATCGGAAAGAAACTGGCTGCCTGAGAAAATGCTCAGAAGAATGTCCAACCGCATGGGCTGAGTTAGGAGGAGATGATAGTGAAATTCGGGGCTTCCCAGGGAGTGGATGAATCGTTCCCAATTGTTGAGGGCCATGTCCGGGTCCGGCTTCCTTGAGAGAATATCAAATGCAAGCAGAGAGAGTTTCGCAAAGGTTTCCGTCCGGATGCCCCTTCCCGCCAGACCTCTGAGATTTGCGTAAGCCCTCATCGCGTTCTTGATTCCGGCATTTCGCAGAATCCGATACCCGTCAGCCATGGGGATTTTGTCCGAAAGGATCAGGTCGGCTACGGAACCTGTGCCCGTTCCCGGCAACGATTCACGCCCAAAATAGCGCTCGATAAACACGCGCACTTTTGCGGTATGGTTTTCAAAATCAATTCTGAGCTGCTCTTGAGGGTCAAGAGGCCCTCCTGTTTCATAGCCCATCCGCCTGGCGAGATGAGCGAACTCATCCGACCCGATGGCCGGGAGAAAGAGATCCTTTGCTGAACCCCGGAGCATCCGCATACTGTTGATCAGGCGCCTCAGGAATCCATAGCTGGCGGTAAGGCGTGAGGCTTCATCAGGTGAAAGCACGTCCGCATCTCCCAGGGCATTCAACGCCTTGTGGAGGAGAGGAGTTCTCAGTTCCGGAAAGTCCTTTCCATGCCTCACCTGGAGGATCTGGACACTGTATTCAAGGTCCACGAGCCCGCCAGGGCTGAATTTTGCATTCAGCCTTCCCCCTTCTGTCTTTTCCCTGAACTGCTTCTCCCTCAGTTCCCGAAGCTCATCCAGGTTCATCTTCCCCTGGAAATAAACCATTTCATCCCTGAGGCGCTCCAGCTGCTTGCCGAGATCCGGGTCTCCTGCGATGGCGCGCATGCGGACAAGGGCAAGGCGCTCATAGGATAGGGCAGCCCCATCAAGCCCGTAGTACCGGCAGAAGCTTTCCAGGCTGCAAGCGAGGGGGCCGGCACTTCCGTAGGGCCTGAGCCTGAGGTCCAGATGAAAGATGCCCTCCCGCTTTGCCCTGATGAGTTTTGTTACCCCCTTCACCAGCAGGTCAAAGAATTCGGCATTTTCCAGGCGTCTTTTTCCATCGGTCCGGCCGCTGTCACTGAAGACAAAAAGCAGCTCCAAATCCGAAGCGTAGCCAAGAGCGGCACCGCCCAGCTTGCCCAACCCAAGTAACGCATATTTCGCTTCCAACCCGGCCACTGATCTGGGGCGTCCATACCGCCTTGCAAGGTCCTCGTAAACCAGTCTCGCCGCCGCAGCTACCACATTTTCGGCAAGCTCTGTAAGTCTTTCTGCAAAGAGCTGGAAATCCGATCTCCCGCTCAGGATCTGATCAAGATCGATGGCAAAGATCTCACGGTCCTTGAAAGCATTGAGCCTCTCCCCATGCTCTTCCAGGGTGCTGGCGCCTTTGAGCGCTTTCTCGATCCTCGTTCGCACAGTTCCCAATGGCTCAACAAATTGCCTGCCGTGGACATAGGGACCTAAGAGGGGGAGAAGGGTCTCATATTGCAGGCAAATAAAATCCTCCCACAAGAACTCGCTTGCGCCCAGGAGCCGAGCCAGGTCCTGCAACCCTCTCGGGTTAGCCAGCAATTCGAGCCATTGACCTTGCCTGGGCTTGCTGAGAATCTCCCCGACGAGTTGCTCGAATCGGGAAAGAGCGCTGAACGGATCCGGAGCCTCTCCCAGGAAGTAGGTGAACTGTTTGGTGAGGAGAACGGAGAGCTTAACCCGATTGAGGAGATCAAGGTCTTCGATCTTTTTGCCCTGCAGGTCGACGAGATCGATTTCATCCTCAATCCTGCTCCGAATGGTGCGAATCTTCACATGCTCTATGGATAATCGGTGAAGGGAGAGGGCATTCGACAACGCGTAGAGAAAAGCGGGGGTGTCTTGTGAAACGACCTTCAATCTCGTGAAATTCCCCTGGGCATTGTCAACCTCCATCTCCACCGGATAGAGAAGGCGAGAGGACGACCTCCTGAGACGAGCAAGGCGATCAACCACCATCTCATTCACCCGATGTTTTGCATCGCTCACGGATGACTCATCACCCCGCTCAAGAAGCCCGATGAGAGCGTCCATCCTAGCCTTCATCTCCCCTCCCCATGCTTCAAAGGACATGGGGGAGTCCACAGTACCTGAGAAGTAGTCTATGATTCGCCGCCTTTTGAGAAGGGATGCTTCTTCCCTGAGCTTT
>JAHECH010000597.1 GCA_024641835.1 Deltaproteobacteria bacterium | reverse complement strand
AAGTGCTGGCGAAGCAACCTGAATGAACGATCCAGGATCTCACCGATACCCATGGGATGGATCTGGATTCCCTCGCGGACCCTAGGTTTAGCCCTCCGCTCTATTCTGGGAGCGATTTCCGTGCTTGACACGCTCCGTTCCTTAAGAGGAGATGTCCTTTGCTCCCTGATCGCTTTTCCCTCTCTCGGTTTTGCTCCCTCTCCGTGAACGGGAGTTGCAGCCGTCACCCTGAGGATGGCCCCCCTTGGCTTGAGAAACGCATGGACTTTTCGTGCCTGCTCCTCGGTCACCGACCTTGCCAGGACAAGAGGAAGCCGACTCAGAAGCTGCTGAACCTCTTCGAGCGTTTTGCCCCGATAGAGCTGCCTGAGGGCGACTGCGAGGTCCTCCTGACGCGCTCCCGGCTGAAGACCCATAAGGCGAACAGTAAACCTTCTGTCTCCGGGTTTGTTATCGACCGTCATAGCTCACTCCTTTAAGGGTTTCTTGCCTGAGAGGATTATGTGCATGACTAAACGGTCCTCTTCGTCTGCTCATAAAGCATGACAACCTCCTCCAGAAAGACCTCATTGGAAACCTCAAATCGGGGACGGGTCTTCCAATGCTCCATGAGTTGCCGGACCAACACCCGGGCGATTTGACGCCTGTGGGCTTCGTCCATAGCTTCTCTCCTTTCCAGGAAAGATCTCAAGACCTGATATTGCTGCGCCTTGAGCTGGGTCACGTGGGATTGTATCTCAGGATATTTCAAATTCACTGAAGGGCGGAGGCGGGTTCTGCTCTCGGGGACTTTGCGCCTACGTTCAACGATCACGACAGTGCCAGCTGCATAGTCTCCGAGCCTCTGGTTGCTCTTGCTGAGGAACATGACGATCAGGCCCACAGGGTAGAACCCGAGCAATATGTCCACCGCCCTCAGAATGTTGCGGATAGATGACTCAAGCCATCCGATGGGTTCACCGTTCGATTTGATCACTCGGAGACGCTGCTGTCGCTTCCCTGGAGTCTGACCGCTCCACAGAGCCTCGAAGAAGAGGAAATAACCGAGATCTATAACGCCGTAAGCAAGAACTCCAAGAGCCATGATCCATGTCTTGGAGAACTTGCGGAAAAGATCCATGGGAATCAGTGCCGGAAGCCATTCGGAGACAAGGATGGCGGTGAAGAGAATGCACAGAATAAACAGGAACCGAATAGCCGTGTCCAGGAGAAAAGCCGTAGCTCTTGACCCCAGGCCAGCGAGGACGTACTGGAATCGCACATATTCGGGTGTGCGTATGGCAAAAGTCTCTTTTGTTATTTCCATGGGAATGGGGTTCTGCTATCCTTGATATTATGCCACAAACGATCCAAACTTTCATCAACACTCGAAAGGCCCGATGGGAACGGCTGGAAACGCTCGTCGAAGCCCTTGAACGGGGTGAAACCAAAAAGCTCAGCAGCTCTGACCTTCGCGATGTCAATCGGCTTTACCGGGAGGCCACAGCCGACCTCGCCCGCCTTCAGGTCTTTCGTCAGGAGGATTCTCTTCCTGAGGAACTGGAAACTTACCTGAACGATTTGGTGGGACGAGCTTATGGTCAAATCTACAGGAACCCTCCTCCCGTTTGGTCCTCTTTATGGACATTCCTCCGGTCCACTTTCCCAAGAACGTTTCGGGAGACTTTGCCTTGGACTCTTGTCGCTCTCAGCGTTTTCGGGCTTGGCTTTGCCTATGGCTTTGGAGCCAGCCTCACCGATGAAGCCTTCATTCCTCTGGTGGTACCACCCCATCTCATCCAGAAAGTGGAGGAGGGGCAAGTCTGGTTCGATTCCATCCTGGCGATCAAACCGCTCGCCTCAAGCATGATCATGACTAACAATGTCACGGTAAGCTTTCTTGCTTTTGCCTTTGGCATCACCTTCGGCCTTGGCACTCTCTACCTCATGGCCTTCAATGGTCTTCTGGTAGGGGCTTTGGCCGGACTTTGTCATACCCATGGTCTCAGCATCCCTTTCTGGTCTTTTGTCCTTCCTCACGGGGTCATCGAACTGACAGCCATATTCATCGCCGGTGCCGGGGGCTTCCTGCTCGCCACAGCGCTTATTGCTCCTGGCGACCTCCCCCGGAAGGACGCGCTCGTCCAGAGGGCCAGGCAGGCGGGTCGCCTTACTCTTGGCTGCGTCCCTCTGCTCATTGCAGCGGGTATCGTCGAGGGGTTCTTTTCTCCTGCTCCTGTGGCCCCAAACCTCAAATTCTTGGCAGCCGCTGTCCTCTTCGCCCTTCTGCTCTGCTATCTCCTCTTGCCCGGAACTACAAAAGTCCTTTCCGTTTCACCTCCAGGTAGCGTTCCATAGTGCCGGATGAGAGCTTTGACGGAGGCAGGTCCATGGCCAGGGCCCCTTTCTGCAAAAGACTCTTTAGAGCTTTATTTCGCTGCCGAAGGCTTTCCTGGAGCACTGCTCGCTGATATACGTCCTTAACTCTGGACGGTGGATGGCTCATGAGGAGATCCCACTCCGATTCCCTGATGGCGATGCACAGGGGAAGGTGACGAGGTTTCAGCAGTCCCACGGCATCCAGGAGATTCTCTGAGGCGACTTCGTCCAGGAGATCCGTGAAAATAACGATGAGGCTCCGTCTTCGAAGCTGAAACCGAAGCCAGAGAAAGGCTTGTTCATACTGCGGCTCCACCAAACGGGGGTGAAGGGAAGCGGTCGCTTCAAGAATGGTTCGCAGTTGATCTGGCGACCTTTTCGGCGCCACAAAAGAGATCACCTGGTCCGCAAAAGCGAGCACGCCTGGCTGGTCCCCTCCTGCAAGCGCTGCATGCGCCAGTTGAACCGTTGAATCCAGGGCATGATCAAGCTTGGTCTTCCCTTCTGAAAGGGCGCACATCAAACGGCCCGCATCAAGGACCATGATCACGTTTTGATTTTTTTCCGGCTGGAACTCCTGAACAATCGGCCGATCCAGCCTAGCCGTCGCCTTCCAGTGAATCTTTCGAGGGTCATCTCCCTCCACATACTCCCGAAGCGCCTCAAACTCCCGCCCTTCGCCGCGCCACCGCGCCCGCGTAAGGCCCCACTGACTTGAATTTCGTCTGTACGCCACAAGATCCGGATATCTCAACGGCCGGAGTTTTGGAAAAACTTTCACCTCCCCGGAGGTTGACCACCCAATGGGTATGGCAGTCAGACCCAAGGGGCCCTCTACCCTAACGTGAATATCCCCGAACTTGAATACTCCCCTCTCCGGGGGGATCACCCGGTAGCGAAGTTTCAAGAGAGATCTGGCTGGAACGACATCCTTAAGAATCGGCGCCGGCTCCCATGCCAGGGGGGTCTGGTCCCTGACCTTGACCCTTCTCTGCTGCCCTCCCTTATTCTGCAGCAAGATTTCAATCTCCTGGGAAATCCCCTGTGAAAGATAGTCCGGGCATTTCCGAACCGCCGAGATGTCTCCGTGCCGAAAAAGCACGGTCGAGTCCAGTAAAGCCCCCATGAAGAGCGCGAGATCAAAGACAAGTGCGCCCTTCCATCCAAAAAAGAGCGCGACGGCCATCCCAAGCCCCGCCAGTCCCACGGTCAGAGTTGTAGGAATGGGAATTCGATCCCGATGCACTTGGATTCCTTCCTGTACGCTCATCTCCCCTCCCTCATCCTGACTATGTCCCACATTTTTCTGCTGGACACAGCGGTACTAGAAACGC
>JAHECH010000596.1 GCA_024641835.1 Deltaproteobacteria bacterium | reverse complement strand
TCCGCTCACCGGGGTGTTTTGGATGATTTGGCCCACCTGGTTTCGCAGAAGGAAATTGTACAGGGCGAGGTGCTCAGAAAGATGCTGGGCAAAACTCCTGCGCAGAGTTCGCCGGCGCCGCAGGCTTTATGAATTGATCGAGGTTGAACCAGGCACTCGCTACTCGCTGATGATCAATATTTTCATTGCCGGCATCATTTTCTGGTTTGCATCCCCCCGATCCTCACCTGGCACCGTCTCTGCCGTGACTTTTCCTTAACCCGCAATAGCATTCCCAAAACTTAACCCCATGTTCCATCAGGCCATAGAATTCTTACACGAATCCCGCCTTTGGCCGAACATCCTGAGCCGCATCAACAACAGGTTGATAAAATCGAGATGCGGATGAGAATAGTATGGGGTTGCTGAGAGGCAAATACGGGGAATCACCTGTTCTGATCTTGTCGTTACCGTACCTTCCTTTTATCTAGAGTTTCATTTCCTTCAGCAATTGATTCGCAGCAGTGAGCATCGGATCCCATGAAGGTCCGAAGGGCGGCGCATAAGCCAGATCGGTCTGGCTGAATTCCTCTACCGTCATCGCGGCATGAAGAGCCACAGCAGGTGCATTAATACGGTGAGCAGCCCCTTCCCTTCCAACCATCTGCGCGCCCAGGAGGCGACCCGATTTTCGATCCCCCACCATCTGGACATATAGGGTCGATGCACCCGGGTGAGCGTGGGCTCTGCTACGGGTCTGAATCACTACTTCTGACGGTTCAAACCCGAATTTCTCCGCTTCCCTCATACTCAATCCTGTTCGGGCCACCTGCAGGCCAAACACCTTGTAGACAGCGGTTCCGGCCACGCCTTGCAACTCTGTCCTGGCCCCCATCACGTTGTCCGCAACAGCCCATCCCGCCCTGTTGGCCCTCAAAGCAAGGGGTATCCAGGTCTTCTGCCCGGTGACTACATGATAGGCATCCGCGCAGTCTCCGGCTGCATATACGTCATCGTTTGAGGTGAGCAATGTCTTGTCCACTGAGATAGACTTCTCCGGCCCGAGAGCAAGACCTGCCGCTTCAGCCGCCTCGCTGCGGGGTCTGATTCCAACGGCGACGAGCACCATCTCGCAATCAAAGGCCGTATCCGTGCAGACTACCTTGAGCCCTTTATCCGTCTTTTCAATCCTCCGGACATTTTGACCCAGGTGGACTCTAACCCCATTCCCTTCAATTTCCTGTTTGACCACTGCCGCCAGATCCTGATTCATCCATGGAATGAACGTGGTCCGAGGCTTAATCATTTTCACATCAATCCCTGTTGCTTTTAGGGCCTCGCACATCTCCATGGCAATATAGCCCATACCCAGGATCACCGTTTTCCCCACCTTATGCTCCTGAATGAACTGCTTCATCTTTCTTCCGTCCTCAAGGAGCTTGAGCGCCAGGACACCGGGAAGATCAAAGCCCGGCAGCTCGGGAATGATGGGAGCAGCCCCTGTGGCAATGAGCAGTTTGTCATAAGGAAAATGGAAGCGACCTCTCTCCAGTGTTGCCCCTGACACCGTTTTGTTCGAGATATGAATCGACTCTACGCTGTAGCCAGTCCTGACGTCGATGCCCTGCTTTTCTTTGAAGACCTTGGCGGCTCTCACAATAAGATCGTTGATGTCCCGACCGGGATCAGCAATATTGTACGGCATCCCTCAGGCACTGTAGGAGACATCCCCGGTCTGCTCAAGCACGGTGACTTCCAGATCAGGTCTGTTTCTCTTTGCCCGGCTCGCAGCACTCATGCCAGCCGCGTCCCCGCCAATGACCACGAATTTCATATCGCCCACCTCCAGGAATTCGCGTCCACCGTCAACTCCATAATGAATGATCGATATTCTTACTTCGATAACTTCTGATCATTCTGGAGATTTTACCCCCAAAAGGCAATAGTTTTGCTTGCGGGAAGAGACGAATTTTGGATATGTTGCATAATATTCGTGCTCACTGCTGTCCAAAATCGGTTTGAAATGAGCTCTTTGATTACATAGGCACATGTTTTTGCACAATGCCCACTTTTGTCGGGAATTCAGGTTCACTATTTTCCAGTTCACTTGGCCAGGGGTGTGGGGGTCTCTTCTAAAAACGAAACCGAGCGCCCCTGAGGGGGTTCGAAGACCGGCGCTAGCGCGCCTCGAGGACCGGGCTGCAAAGCATCACTTGAGGAAAGAGGCGAAAGAAGTTGCCTCAAGCGAGGCGAAGCCGAGCGCTCCTCGAACGGAACGAAGTGGAGTGCTCCTCAAGCGAAGCGATCCCAATATCGCCTTGGTATGATTCACATGAAAGGAGAAGACGACGATGGGTGGGAGGAACATCGATCTGTCCGGCAAAATAGCCCTTGTCACAGGTGGGAGCCGTGGTCTGGGAAAGGCAATCGCCCTTGCCATGGCCGAGAAAAACGCCAATGTAATCATCTGTGGGAGAAAGCAGGAGAACCTGAATAAAGCCCAGGACGAATTCAAGAAGCAAGGATTGGATGTGATGGCTGAGGTCGCCCACGCTGGCAAATCCGACCAACTGACAGCCCTTTTCAAGAGCATCGATGAGCGGTTTGGGAAGCTCGATATTCTTGTGAACAATGTTGGAACCAATGTGCTCACCCCTTTGGTAGCGGAAGCTGATGAAGGGTTGTGGGACAAGCTTATGGAGACCAACCTCAAGAGCGCCTTTCTTGCGAGCAGCCAAGCCTACAGGCTGATGAAGAAGGCGGGGGGCGGCAAGATCATCAACATCTCTTCCATTGCAGCCCGGAAAGCATCGAGAGGCATGGGTGTTTACTGCATTGCCAAGGCCGGGCTGGAAATGCTCACCCGGGTCCTAGCCATTGAATTGGCTTCCGATCACATTAACGTCAATGCCGTTGCCCCGGGCGTGGTCAGAACCCAGTTCAGCCAGCCCTTCTGGAGCGATGAAAATCTGCTCAAAGAACTGACAAAATCCATACCCATGGGCCGCATTGCTGAAACAGGCGATGTGGTCGGCGCTGTCCTTTTTCTGGCATCAGACCTTTCAGATTTCATCACCGGCGAGATCATCACCGTAGACGGTGGATCCATGGCCTAATATCGCGTCCCGCCAATTTCTTAACCTAATCATCTGTCTGACCTTACCCCTTGGTCGCCTTCGGCGACGCCAGAGGCGCGTGAACCTCTCCCAGTTTTGGGCTGAGCGTGTCCGGCATCTCCTGCTGGACGCAGGGGGTACGAATTGGGGGCCGCGGGGGTCTCTTTCAAAATGAGGAAACGAAGGTAGACCTAGAAATATCATGCAAGAAGGGGGCAGCGAAGGCGGGCGGCGCGTCTTCACCAGTCATTTCCATATCAGGTCTTGCATGGCTATTCCCGGGAAGCCCTCCGCCCGCCTCAGCCATCACCTAGAGCTGATCACCGGGCAGCGTTCCCTTCGTTTCTCTATTTTGAAAGAGACCCCCACAGCCCCCAGGCGTCCCTCGTACCCTCGGTGTCCAGCAAATACACTTATGGGTAAAAGTCAGCCCCTTTTGAGATGGAGAGGGAAGCCTGAGGGGGACGAGGGGATTGTAAACAGAATAAATGCGTTTGTATTAGAACTATTTACCGTCCCGTTCCAGTTGTTCCCGGTATGAAGCAGAGTTTCAGTTCTTTTTTCTGAAAAAGTTTGACTTGGGGCAGAGATTGTGTTA
>JAHECH010000033.1 GCA_024641835.1 Deltaproteobacteria bacterium | reverse complement strand
ACCACCCCCATTGAACGGGTGGGGAAATCCGGATTGGTCGGGAAATCGGGGTTGAGTTCTTTGGGAGCGAGGCGCGGATCTCCCCAGTTGAAGCTCCTTGCACCATAAGGGCAGGCGGCCATACAGAACCGACACCCAATGCAGCGGTGCATGTCCATCATCACAATACCGTCTTCCCTTTTCCACGTCGCCTTGGTGGGGCACACCCTGCAGCAGGGGGGATTCGTGCAGTGGTTGCAAAGAAGAAGAAAGTTGTGGCCACGATATCGCTCTGCATTGTATTCGTTTTCCTGGTCTGGAAAGGCGTGCTCATAGGTTTCTTCCCAGATCCACTTGAGCTCCACTTTGGGGTTTCCCATGTAGGGAACATTGTAAGCGCGATGACATGCTCTCATGGCCGCATCCATGACCTGTTCATCCAATTTGGTGACGTCAATCGCCATGCCCCATTTTTTCCCTCTGAGGGGGGCGGGTTGCAAGGAAGCGTCCACCTCTCCCGGGGCGAGCAGTTCAAATCCTGCCTTCCCCCCCAATCCCAGGAGGGCAGACAACCCGGCAATCTTTAAGAATGCTCTTCTATCCAAGCCCATTATCCATTCTCCTTAGGCGCAATGTGGCAATCCCAACAGAAAGGGGACACTCCCATATAGTTGTGACACTGGTCGCAGAACTTGCTCTTGTTGGAGTGACACTCCATACAGGTGACCTGAAGGCTCTTGTAATAGGTCTTGCCGTTGCTGCTTTTGTAGTACCTGATGTCCTCACGAACCACCTCTTGCCTCCATCGGTCAAGAAGTTCCATATGCCTGGCCTTTATGAAAGCCAAAGGTTCGACACACTCCTTGGCCGTTTTAGCCTTCTCCGTGAGCACCGGCTCAGGTGCTTTTGCCGCTTTTCCTACACTGTAAAGAAACGGGAAAAGCAGGATCAGAACACCGATCCCAAGGCCGATTAAGATCTTGCCTTTGTCATACATCCTTTTCCTCCTCCTCTTTGCCCGGGAGAGGTTCACTCCTTAGATCAGTTTCTCTCTCCTTTTCTCCCTCCAGAATCAGGGCATTCCCCACCAGCTCATGAACACCCGTCACCCCCACGCCCGGAACCCAGTAATCCATCAAAGTTGGCAGGGCAGCCCGGTCAATGGCGCAGATGCAGGCCAGCATGTTTACACCGAACTTCTCGTGGACATGTTTGACCGCATTGGCCCTGGGAAGCCCTCCCCGCATCCTCAGTTCCATATCTTCTCCGGCATTTAAGCCTGCGCCACTTCCGCAGCAGAAAGTCTGCTCTCGAATGGTGGTCTCCGGCATTTCATAAAAGTGGTTGCAAACGTTATTGATGACATACCGTGGCTCCTCCAAAATCCCCATGCCTCTCGCCGTATTGCAGGAATCATGGAATGTGACAACTAGGTTGTCGTTCCTGCTCGGGTCCAGTTTGAGTTTTTTGTGCCTGATGAGGTCTGCGGTGAACTCAGTGATATGCACCATTTTCGTCGTCTTGGCATTCTCGAATTTGGTGCCTGTGATGGGTGAAACCGGGTCCTCCAGAAAATCAGCAGGGCCATTGAAGGTGTCCATATACTGGTTGACCACCCGCCACATGTGACCGCATTCTCCGCCAAGAATCCATTTGACGCCGAGTCGTTTAGCTTCTGCGTACATTTTCGCATTCAGCCTCTTCGCCGTCTCATGGGAAGTAAAATAGCCGAAGTTTCCCCCCTCGGAAGCATAAGTGCTCCATGTGATGTCAAGACCGAGGTCTTGGAGGTAATGGAAAAGAATGAGGTACCCCATAGCGGTGTACGTTCCTGGGTCAGCAAAGACATCTCCCGAAGGGGTAATGAAAAGGATCTCCGCTCCTTTCCTATTCAGGCTCGGTTCCGGCCTCACGCCTGTGATCCCCTCGATATCATCCAGGAAGAAATCGATCATGTCCTTGAACGCGTGAGGCTGAATCCCCAGATGATTTCCTGTTCGAAATGAGTTGGCCACTGGCGCAGAGATCCAGTCGGTATTGAGCCCCAGGAGGTTCAAAAGTTCCCTTGCAACGATAGTAATTTCAGCCGTATCGATCCCGTAAGGGCAAAAAAGGGAGCACCGCCGGCATTCCGTGCACTGAAAGAAGTAATACCACCACTCCTTCAGGACATCCTCCGTCAGCTCTCTTGCGCCGGCAAATTGCCCGAGGATCTTACCTGCGAGCGTGAATTCTTTCCTGTACACTGACCTCAGAAGCTCCGCCCTCAAAACGGGCATATTTCTGGGGTCTCCTCCGCCAATGAAGAAGTGGCATTTGTCCGCACAGGCACCGCATCGGACGCAGATATCCATGAACACCTTCAGGGATCTGAATTTCTCAAGCCTCTCCCGCAGTCCCTCAAGGACAATCTCCTTCCAGTTGGTCGGAAGTTTCCAGTCCTGATCCGTCACAGACCACTCCCGTGGATTGGGAAAGCCGAGATATTCCAGGTTCGCCGGTTTACCTGCATAACAGAATATGCCCGATTTTATCTGCGCTGGCGTATCCATCCAACCCTTATAGAGAGGAGGGCGGTGATCGATTCTTGCCATCTCTTCTGGTTTTATTTTTTCTGCCATATCTACTCCTTCTTTGCTTCTTCCATCTCAGGATTCAACTTCCTCCGGCATCTTTTCCACAGGAATCCCAGCCTCCACCATCTTATCCCTGAACTCATCCTCGTACTCTTCATAGGTATGGGTTTTGACAGGATAGTTCCACGGATTGATATGTCGCACAAACCGGCTATTGTTGGAAAGATTTCTAGTGGGGCTCAAGAAAATTCCCGCCATGTGAACCAGCTTGCTGAATGGGAAATATGCCAGCAGCACGCTTACAAGAAACAGATGGATGTAAAAGAGGACCCCAATGCCCTCTGGAATTGTGGGATGAAAGGTGACCAACCCCATGGCCAGCTCTTTCACGCTCACAATGTCCAGCTTCAGGATGTAGCGCATGAGAATCCCTGTAATAGCAATCATGCTGATCAGGAAAAGAGGAAAGTAGTCGGTGGGGAGAGAGATGTATCTCATCTGAGGGATAAAAACCCTCCTGAGCACAAGGAATGTCGCCGCTCCGAGAAGCACAAACCCGCTGATCCTGATCTCAGGCAGCATGTAACCGATAATGGGCGCAACGCCCATCTGAAGAAACCCGTCCACTTTCTCGATGAGGGTTACAAAAAAGGGGATTGGTTCCGTGAAAAACCGAAGGTGCCTCAGCAGCACCACGAGAAAAGAATAATGAAAAGCGAGCGCTCCGAGCCAGAGCCACTTTTCCCACTCATAGCCGATCTTTGGCCCGGACTTGAACAGAAGCTTCGTGTTTCTGAAAAGGGATCGAAAGGTGAGCACTTCGAAGGCCATTCTCAAGACTACGCCTTTGTTGTCCTTCGGATTGTCGATCCAGTTCGACTTGATCCATGGGAGGCTCCACTGCTGACCCCCGGTGGTGGGTATTCGAAATGGCACGGGCGAACGCGCCCAGCGGAGAACGCGGATGATCATGCCTCCAAAAAAAAGAATGAGAGCTACATAGGGAATGACGATCCCAAACAGCCATTGCAGATTCAGCGCACCTACCCCCACCCATGGAATCAAAACGAAAATGAGGACTGCGACTGAGGAAATCACAATGCCTACGATAAAGTTCATGGACTGCTACCTCGTCTCAATCATGGAAACACGTTGTCATGTGATCTTAGGCTTATCCGGCCCGGGTTCCCAGTTCGGAACGTCGCAAAGGAGACCCATCTTCCTGAGAAGTCCAGAGACCTGATTCTTCGCTTCATTCGCTCTGATCTCATACATCTTTTCTCTGCATTTCATATAGATGTCAAAGGCGAGAAGGGCCATCTCATCCAATCTCGACTCGAATGCCAGCAACTGGTCTGAGATCTGGTGCTCCGGATACTCCTGAAAAATCTCTTCCCGAATGATCTTCTTAAGAAGATAGATAAAGGAAATCGCCTTGGAAGGGGAGAAGTCCTGAATCGCCCTGATCCGGATAATCCCTTCCAGTGAGGTACAAGTCCTCTCGGGGTTGATTCCCTTGATCAATTCCAAAAAGAGGGTATCGATCTCCTTCGCTATGGTGGATCCCACAGGGTTTAGAAACTGATCCTTTTGATGCTTTAGAAAGCGCCGGGTATCAACGGGATAAGTTTCAATGGTGAGATCTAGCCATCTTTTCAGAATGTGGGGTTTCTTCTTTAGCAGGAATTCTTCCAGTGTCTTCATAAATCCATTTGCGACTTTTGATGAGCAAGCCAAAACGAAAAAAAAGCACTTCAGATCGCCGCCCGTGCCATGGGTATGGACACTCACGCCATGCCTGGGCACTCTTGATCGAGTGGTCTTCGGTTCGCACGCGGATGAACAGGTGCTCTCTATCGCCAGTTCCTCGTCATGCTCAGGGACAGCCACATAAGGATCTGGTTTAACTTAGCAAAACCCACAGACAAGCGATCTCATTGGGGGTTGGACTATAGACAAATTGTATTTTTGTGTCAAGAAAAAATGAGATCACAGATCGCCCCGCTTTCTCCGTTCAAATGCGATGTTCCAGCATCGTCCCCCAAGGCTTCCTCAGAATTAGTCTTATTTGCAAAGGAACTCCCGGAACGCCACACCAGGACAAAAGCATATATTTTTTTTGCATTGAAAACAGGCTTATGATAAAAAAATGGTGTTTTTATCATCGGGAAAAGCCACAACACAGAGCACGCTGAGCGTTGCCCGTACGAGAGCGAGACAGGGCATGACAAGAGGGAAGTGGCAAGATCATTATGCCCGCCGGGCTCGGGATGAGAAGTGGCTTGCCAGGTCGGTTTACAAGCTAGAAGAGATCGACAGGAGGTACAAACTCATTCGAGAGGGCCATCTCCTCCTCGATCTCGGATGCTATCCAGGATCATGGTCCCAGTACAGCAGCAGAAAGATCGGATCTAGAGGGGAAGTTTTGGGAATCGACCTTAAGAAACCTGACCGTTTTTCCGCTCCCAATTTCAGATTCCTGAAAGCAGATGTTCTAGACCTTGATCCTGCGTGGCTGGCAAACGAGATTGGCAGAAGAGATGTCGTCCTCAGTGACCTGGCTCCTCAAACCTCAGGAATCCATGTGACCGACACGAGCCGCTCCATGGGGTTAGCAAAATGTGCCTTAGAGCTCGCGGTGGCCGTGCTCAAGAAAAGAGGCCATTTCCTATGCAAAGTCTTTGAGGGAGAGGACATCAAAGAGCTGAGGGGTGAAATGGCGCGCCGCTTTGCCGCGGTCCGAACTCTTCGGCCAGCGGCGGTTCGCAGAACGAGCAGAGAGGTTTATCTGCTTGGGTTGAGTTTGATAGATTGAGATCAGTGCGTACGAATTGAACGGTAACAGCAGGAGGTAATCTATGTCCGGTCATTCGAAATGGGCTTCCATCAAACATAAAAAGGGCGCCCTGGATGCCAAGAGGGGAAAAATTTTCACCAAACTCATCAAAGAAATCAGTGTAGCAGCCAGGCTAGGGGGCGGAGACCCAACCGGCAATGCCCGCTTGAGACAGGCTATTGCCGCTGCCAGAGCTGAAAACATGCCCAAAGACAACATCGAGAGGGCCGTCAAAAAGGGAACCGGGGAACTCGAGGGGATGAGCTACGAAGAGGTGAACTATGAGGCTTACGGCCCCGGCGGCGTGGCGGTGCTCATCGATTGTCTCACGGACAACAAGAACCGAACCGTTGCCGACTTGAAGCATATTTTTGACCGGCATGGGGGAAGCTTGGGCGCCCCCGGCTGCGTCTCCTGGATCTTTGAAAAAAAAGGGGTGATCACGTTTGACAAGGGAAAGGCGGAAGAGGAAAAACTCCTGGAGGTCGCTCTGGATTCCGGAGCAGAAGATGTGAAGCAGGCAGACGACCAGTTTGAAGTGGTCATGAACCCCACCGATTTTGACAAGGTCAGGAAAGCTTTTGACACTTCTGGGCTTAAGTACAGTCTCGCTGAAATCACCATGATTCCCCAGAACTTCGTTCGACTCGACGGAAAGAAAGCAGAGCAGATGCTGACCCTCATGGAGGCCCTTGAAGACAACGAGGACATCAGCCATATTTATGCCAACTTCGACATCCCTGATGAGGTGATGGAGGCGAGAGGCTGATGCTTGTGCTGGGGGTGGATCCTGGCTCACGGGTGACGGGATACGGCCTGATCGAAAAGAGAATGAACCAGATGACCTGTATTGACGCAGGCACCATTACACCATCCGCCCACCTTCCTTTCTATCAAAGAATCCATGCCATCTTTCAGGCCATCTCAGAGATCATGGAGAAATACCGCCCGGAGGAAATGGCTATCGAGGATGTGTTCTACGAGAAAAATGTGAAAAGCTTGCTGAAACTCGGCCATGCCAGGGGCGCTATTCTTGTCGCTGCAGTGAGGTGCAGTGTCAAAATCTTCGAATACACCCCTCTTGAAATAAAGAAATCCGTGGTCGGGTATGGCAGAGCAACCAAAGAGCAGGTCCGGGCTATGACCCAGGTGATCCTGAAGCTCAAAGGAAAACCTGCCCTCGATACATCAGATGCCCTTGCTACGGCCATTTGTCACCTCAATTGGACGAGGTACCCCGTGAAGTTGCGAGGGAAAGAAGAAGATTAAATGACATGATCGCACACTTAACCGGTATTCTTAAAAAGAAAGTTCCTCATTCCCTGGTCATTGACAATAACGGCATCGGCTATGAAGTCTCTGTCCCCCTTTCCACATTCTATGCGCTTCCGGAAAAAGATGAAAAGGTGAGCCTTCACATCTACACCCATGTGAGGGACGACGCCCTCATGCTGTTTGGATTTCATACCCCACTTGAAAAAGATATTTTCATGCTCCTCATCTCCGTTTCAGGGATCGGCCCCAAACTGGCCACCAACATCCTTTCAGGGATCGGCCCTGGGGAGCTCCTGGACGCGATGGCCCATGGGGATGCTGCCCGAATGCAGTCCATCCCGGGTGTAGGGAGGAAAATAGCCGAGAGAATAGCCTTGGAACTCAGGGAGAAGGCCGTGAAAATCAGGGGAGAGCAGCAGCCATCAGCCGCTCCTCTGATCACCAGGGAGGATGAACGGGTTTACAACGACGCGCTTTCAGCTCTCGTCAATCTGGGCTATTCGTCCAAATCGGCAAAAGAGGCTGTTGACAGGGCGCGCGCAGTTGCTAAAGATGTGACCCTGGAGAAACTCATCAAAGAGGCCTTGAGAGTCCTCGCTTAGTGCAGTGGAAAAGCTTTTCATGAAAGACAACATCATTGATCCAGTACCCGATCTCGATGAGATCTCAGGTGAACTGAGCCTGAGACCTCGAACTCTTGATGAATACATCGGCCAAGAGGAACTCAAGAGAAACCTCAGGGTATTCATCGAAGCAGCTAAAGCGCGGTCCGATGCACTGGACCATGTCCTGTTCCATGGGAGCCCTGGACTTGGAAAAACCTCTCTCGCCCATATCATCGCCAGCGAGCTTGGAGTGAACATCAACAGCACGTCGGGCCCTGTCGTAGAGAGGCCTGGGGATCTGGCCGCTATTTTGACGAGCCTCCAGCCAAGAGATGTCTTATTCATCGATGAGGTGCATCGGCTCAACCATGTAGTGGAAGAGATCCTCTATCCCGCCATGGAGGACTACCAACTGGACATCATTATCGGACAAGGTCCTTCAGCAAGAACCATGAAGATTCCCCTTCCCCCTTTCACTCTGGTGGGAGCCACAACCCGGGCCGGTCTTCTGACACCCCCTTTGAGAGAGCGTTTCGGCGTGATCTTGAGGGTAGACTTCTATGAACCGAAGAACCTTCAGAAGATCGTTAAACGTTCTTCGAAAATCCTCGAAATACCCATAACCGATGATGGCGCCTTTGAAATCGCCCGGAGGTCCAGAGGAACGCCGCGAGTGGCCAACAGAATCCTCCGAAGGGTTCGTGATTTTGCGCAGGTAGAAGCAGATGGGGTGATCACCCGCGAAGTAGCAAAACACGCTCTTGACATGCTAGGTGTCGATGACCGCGGCCTCGACAAAATGGATCGCCACATCATGTTGACGATCATTGAAAAGTTTGATGGCGGTCCGATTGGGCTAGACACCCTCTCCACGGCTGTGAGCGAAGAAAAAGATACCCTGGAGGATGTGTACGAACCTTTCCTGATTCAGATAGGCTACATCAAGAGAACGCCTCGAGGCAGGGTCGCGACAAAACTTGCCTATACCCACTTTGGCATCCCCATGGACGACAAGGATCTATTGCAGAAAAGGCTTTTCTGAGTGCGGGTTTCCCCCCGAACCCGTAGCGCTTCAGATATGACTCTTGGCTCTCGGTTTTCCCTGGATTTCGAGGCTGGACTCAAGACGCTCTGGATCGTATCTCTTTCGAAAGGATCGGATTTTCTGAAGATGAGCAGGAGGGCTTCATTGAAACATCCGGCTACGAGATCCCCTGGCCAGGAGCCATCGGATAAGGCCAAGAGCAAGCCCCCGTTTCTCATTTTCACGGATCTTGACGGGACTTTATTAAATCATGATTCCTACAGTTGGACCGAAGCACAGCCTGCGCTCGATCTCTGCAGGGGCCGATCCGTCCCTGTGATTCTGGTTTCGAGCAAAACACGGGCTGAGATGAATCCCCTTCGCCTCAAATTGGGCCTCGTCTATCCTTTCGTCGCGGAGAATGGGGGGGGCATCTTTTTCCCTGCCGAAGAGACTCACGCACCCCCGTTAGGAGCTACTCGCTCCGAAGGCCTCTGGAAGCTTTCTTTAGGTGCCCCTTACGACCTCGTCGTGAAAGCGCTTACGGAAATCGGAAAAGAGCTTGATTTGCCGATCCGAAGTTTTTCACAGATGCGCCTGGAAGAAATCTCCTCGCTCACAGCCCTTGATCTTGATGCGGCACACCTGGCTGCCATGCGAGAATATGATGAGCCTTTCATTATACAAAGGGAAGACAGACTGGACCTCGGCCTTCTCCAGGATGCGGCAAAGAGAAGAGGCCTGCGGATTACGGCGGGTGGCCGCTTCTATCACCTTCATGGAAATACCGATAAAGGCATGGCCATTGAAATAATCGTTTCATGGTACAAGGCTTCTCATGCTCACGTGGTGACCATCGGCCTTGGAGATAGCCCTAATGACTTTGATATGTTAAGAAAGGTTGACTATCCTTTTTTCGTCCAATCTCTTCGGTCCTTCCCCGGAATAGAGGATGAAATACCAGGCCTTAACGTCACCAAGGCAAAGGGACCGGCGGGCTGGAACGAGGCTGTTCTGGATATGCTGCGCAGAAAATCAATGGGAGGTTTTCTTCGATATGTTTGAGGCAGAGGTGAACCCCGCAGGGGTTAGAAGGGCTGATCTCGTTGTCTGCATTCCATCATACAACGAAGCGGATGCCATCAGCTATCCCACCAGGCAAGCGAGCGAGGGGCTCGCCAAATATTTTCCTGACATCGAGTCCGTGATTATCAATTGCGACAATAACTCCCTTGACAACACCAAGCAGGTTTTTTTGGATACCCAGACGAGTATTCCGAAAATCTATCTGTCCACTCCTCCAGGCGTGAAGGGCAAAGGCAATAACTTCAGGAATCTTTTCCGGAAGGTGGTCGAACTCGGCGCAAAGGCGATTGTGGTTGTGGATGCAGATCTCAAGAGCATGACCCCCGAATGGATAAAGCATCTGGGAGAGCCTCTCTTCAAGGGCTTCTCCTTTGTCGCGCCACTCTATGTGAGGCACAAGTATGACGGCACCATTACCAATGGAATCGCGTATCCCATGTCCCGAGCCCTTTATGGCAGGAGGGTCCGCCAGCCGATCGGGGGCGAATTTGGTTTTAGTGGCCACCTGGCCAACCTGTACCTGGAAAGCCCCGTATGGGATGAAGCAGTGGCCAACTTCGGGATCGACGTATGGATGACCACATTGGCCCTGAATCAGGGGGTTCAGGTCTGCCAGTCCTTTATGGGAAGGCCCAAGATCCACAGGGCAAAGGACCCAGGAGCTGCCTTGGGGCCCATGTTCAGGCAAGTGGTGGGATCCATCTTCTCCTTGATGGGTCCTTTTCAATCCCAGTGGCTCAAGGTGAAATACAGTCGGCCCACAGCGATTTTTGGTTTTGGTCTGGGTGAAACAGAAGCACCCCCCGATGTTAGCGTGGACAGGGAGAAGCTGTTTCAGCGCTTTCACGAGGGTTTTTTGCAATTTGGCGATCTATGGAGACAGGCCTTCGCAAGGGATATCTTTGCAAAACTCCATGAGATAAAAGGCATGAAGCGAGATATCTTCAATTTTCCCACAGATCTGTGGGCGAGGATCCTGTACGATACGGCGGTTGCCTTTCGGGATCGGGCGGCTTCCCCCGAGACGCTGGTGGATTCTCTGATTCCCCTCTACTTCGGAAGGACCTTTTCTTTTGTGAAAAAGACCGCGAAATTGTCGATCCATCAGGTGGAAGAGCTGATTGAAGAAGACTGCCTCACCTTTGAAATGACCAAGCCCTATCTTGTCAAGAAGTGGATGGCCGCTACCTCGCCAGCATGATTCTCACATCCATCACGTTGGTGTTGGTGGGCCCTGTGACGAGCAGTTCATCCGTCTTTTCAAAAAAATGATAGGAGTCGTTGTTTTCCAGGTAAGAGGATGCGTCCATCCCTGCTTTAGCCCCCCTTTCATTCGTCAGGGGATCCACCATGGCGCCTGCTGCTGGAGTCGGCCCATCATTGCCGTCCGTGCCTCCGCTCAGAACAAGCACCCGAGGAGGAAGCCCTCCGAGATCCAGTGCAGCAGCGAGACAGAATTCCTGATTTCTGCCTCCAAGGCCATTTCCTCTGATCGTGACCGTCGTTTCACCTCCTGAAATGATGCATGCTGGTGGAGGAACGGGCTGGCCTGAGGCAAGAACCTCCTTTAGGATAGCGGTGTGAACTCTCGCCACCTCTTTCGTTTCCCCCTGGATTGTGGACGACAGGATGAGGGATCGATATCTCAGCTTTTCAGCTTCGCTTTTCGCCGCTTCCAGGGCAAGGATGTTGCTCCCGATGATAAAATTGTGCACCCTTTCAAACACGGGATCTCCTTTTTTGGGAGTCTCAGGCAATTTCCTTTCCATGCCCATTCTCAGGTGTTTTCTGATGCTCAGCGGGATTTCCTCCAGCCCGTATTTCGAGATGATCTCCCATGCCCGTTCAAAAGTGCTCAGGTCAGGAACAAACGGGCCTGAGGCGATCACATCCATCCGGTCCCCGATCACATCAGAGAGCATCAAGTTGACCGCTGTCGCGGGATAGGAGAGCCTCGCCATCTGGCCCCCCTTAGAAGCGGAGATGTGTTTTCTGATCGCATTGATTTCCTCTATGGTCGCGCCGCACTCCAGGAGCCTCTTGGTGATTGCCTGCTTCTCTTGAAGGGTGATCTCATCTGCGGGTTGCGGCAAAAGGGCTGAGCCCCCGCCTGAAATGAGGGAAAAGATCAGGTCCCTCTCCTCTGCGTCCTTCAGAATATCCAGGATCTTTCTGGTGGCAGCGACGCCGTTCTGATCGGGAATCGGATGGCCCGCCTCAATACTCTCTATAAAAGACAGTCGCTCCGTGAAGCCATATTTCACGCTGATGACACCTTTTCGAATCTTCTCTCCCAAGAGGTCTTCCAGGGCTTTCGCCATTGGAGCTGTCGCTTTCCCGCCCCCCACAACCACAATTCCATCGAATTGTCCCAGATCCAACTCCGTCTCCTGCCGGTCCTCATAGCCTAGAATCAGCTTCCGCCCTTCCAGGTGCACGAAGCGCTTCAGAGCTTCATAAGGGTTTACGCGTGCGACAGCGGCCAGAAAGATCTTTTCCGCATCAACTCTCATCTCTTTGAGAAGATCAGGTCTCTCCACCATCTTCCTCCTTTTCTGAGGATCTAACATGACCTCCTTCGGTCTTCTCTTTTTTCCCGAAGAACCGGGCTCCCAGGATACTCACCTCGTAGAGAATGATGAGAGGCCCTGCCATGAGAGTCTGGTTCACCGCATCGGGTGTAGGAGTCAGAATGGCGCCAACCACAAATGCCAGGAGTATGGCGTATTTTCTGTTCTTCCTGAGAAAAGCGGCGGACACGATACCCATCCGCGCCAGCACGGTCAGAAACAGAGGAAGCTCAAAGATAAGGCCAAAGGCGAGGAGGAGCATGGAAGCGAGGCTCAGGTACTCTTTCATGGACGGCAGAGGCTTGACGTAGTTTGAGGCAAAGCTCATCAGGTACTTGAAGGCATAGGGAAAGACCAGGAAGTACCCGAAGAGGCCACCGCCTACAAAGAAGAAAGATGACAAGATGACGATAGGTGCAAGAAAACGCTTTTCATCGATGTAAAGCCCAGGCGCAACAAAGAGCCACAGTTCATACATGATGACAGGCATGGCTAGTAGAACACCGGCAAGAAAGGCGACCTTGAGATAACAGAAGAAAGCCTCTGCGACCCCTGTGAAGATCAGTTTTTCGCCAGGCCCCAAGGCTGCTAGGAGGGGCCTCATGAGAATTTCGAAGAGCTTTTCTTTGAACCCATAGGCTGCGAAAAACCCGATGCCGATCGCTATGAAACAGACGATCAGACGTCTCCTCAGCTCCTCCAGGTGTGCTGTGAAAGGGATTTTATCATCTGGCCGCATCGTATCCGCCCGTTTCCTCCTCGAAGTATGGTCCTAATCTCCCCTATGCACTGTTAACGACCTTACCACAATATCATGTGGTAAGGCAGATATCAGAGCACAACTCAGATTTCTTTAATGATTCCAATTCATTAATCTTTTGTCAAAGACGAACTACTACATATTGTATTTTTCCTTGACAGAAGCTTCAACCTGTAGTATTTAACCACAAATCCTATCTCAAGGTTGCCCCTTTCGGGCTTTCCTTGGTGAATCGCCGAGAAGAGGATGAACAGAAGGGAGTTCTTATCCAGGACCACGGTTTTTCTACTAGGGGGTTTTCTCGGGTTCAATCCTTTTTCCAAGTCACAAGCCTCTGAGAACCAGGATACTTCTCCCGCCGCTCAATCCCGAATAGCTCTCATCATTGATGACATCGGAGCGAATCTTTCTCACGCGACGCCGTTTCTTGATCTCGGCATTCCCATGACTTTTGCCATCCTGCCACGCCTTGCCAAATCACAAGAGGCGGCCGAGATCATTCACGCAGAGGGCCATGAGATCATGCTCCATCAGCCCATGGAACCAATCGACCGTTATCTGGACCCTGGTCCGGGCGCGCTCTATGTCGGATATGGGTCTAACAAGATTACGAGAATAATGGAAGAGAATATTTCCCAGATCCCTTTCGCCATAGGCGTGAACAACCACATGGGTTCCAGGTTCACCACCTATCCGGAAGAGGTCTTGGAGACCCTTCAGGTGGTGAAGGAACGGGGTCTCTTCTTTGTGGATAGCCTCACGATCAATCGTTCCATGGCGTACAAAACGGCAAGAGACCTTCATATGCCAGCCGCGGAAAGAAATTTCTTTTTGGATAACGTGTTGGAGGAGCCAGCCATCCTTCGCCAGCTTTATGGTTTAAAGAGGTATTCCCTGAAGCATGGTCATGCCGTGGGCATAGGCCACCCCTTCCGAGAGACTGCAAGCGCCATCCAGACATTTTTGATGGACAACAAAGAGTCCGGCATTACATGGGTTCACATCTCGTCTCTGATTAAGACCGCCTAGAATTCCGCCCACTTCCACCCTTCATACGTTTGCCTTTTTATGCTGGTCTTAAGTCCCGTATACCTTGCCTCTGTCACCTGCCTTTTTCCCTGTAATGCGACCTCATTCACGCCCCTTGACGGCTTGGCTCATGTGGCTTAGTACATCGGTTAATAAATTCGGTTACGTATTTTGACACAGGGGATCTGTGATGGGGCCATGGGGGTCTCTTTCAAAATGAGGAAACGAAGAGAGACCGGGAAAGACTCCGCAAGGTGAGGGCAGCGAAGGCGG
>JAHECH010000595.1 GCA_024641835.1 Deltaproteobacteria bacterium | reverse complement strand
TGGACAGCATCGTGCACGGCCTGAAAGCCTATAACTGGCTCTACGTGGTCGTATCTTTTCCCCTGGAGGACGAACAGACCGCGGAGCAACTTCGGCGCGTTTATGCCTGGGAGGCGGAGGTCCGGGCCGCGTATCTCCGGCCGGGAACGGCACTGGAAAAAACTAATCCGGCAGCACAGACTGCCTTGAAGCAGGTCGAAATAGCCCGGGAAAAACTGGAGGAGGGTCTTCGTATTGGCCTTTGGCGCACAGCCCCTGTTCTGTTTCTGCAGCAAAGAGGAGGGATCACCACTGCGGCCTCGGTTCTCAAGGGGCTGTTTTCTGGCAAAGAGGCCCAGCCTTATCCTCTTCGGGTGAATTTTTGTCTTGGAGGAGGACAGGAGTCCATGGAGCCTGCTGCTCCGCTATTCAGCCTTCTTAATAGTCGGGACGTAGCCCGATTTCTGCTCCTCCCGCGAGACGAATATCAAGGGTATCCGGTACGACCCTTAACGGTCTACGATATGCATCAGCCGGAGTATAAAACCGGGCGTCAACTCTTCCTGGGAACTATGGTGACCTCACCCAACTCTCCTGTTCTCTTACCTTTGAATCAACTGCCAAGACACCTGCTGATTGCCGGAACCACAGGAAGCGGCAAAACGAACACCTCTCTGTCCCTTCTTCACCAGGCGTGGAAGATCCACAATATTCCATTCCTGGTCCTGGAAACATCCGAAAAAACTGAGTATGGCGCCAAGCTAAGAAACCTTCTCGGCGAAGATTTAGAGGTCTTCACGGTAGGAGACGAGAGCCGCAGGCCCCTGCATCTGGACTTTATGCATGTCCCTCACGGGACACACGTGGAGGCCCATATGGGCCACCTGATGCAGATTTTCAAAGCTGCTTTCACCCTTCCACCGCCCACTCCTTACCTTCTTGAGGAGGCGTTGCATCTCTGGTATACGCGCTCGGGTTGGAATCTGGAAAAAAACGAACGCCCCCAAGAAGCCCTTCCCTTTAAGTTCTCTGATCTCACCCAAATCATTCGAGACCTTCTTGAGACTAAATATCCCCATTATGGTGGTGAGATTCGAGGGATCATTGATGCTGCTCTCCTTGCTCGTCTCTCAAGTCTTACCCGGGGAGGGATTGGACGTCTTCTCAACGGCAGCGTGGAGGACGAACGACTCTGGGAGAAGCTCCTTAAGAAACCGGTGGTTCTCCAATTCGATACCGTCACTGATGCAGATCAGAAATCGCTGGTCATCCTTTTTCTGCTTTATCGGCTTATGAGCAGCGCCCGTGAGGAGCAGCGTCAATCTGTGCACCGGCTCCACCTGACGGTCATAGAAGAAGCCCATCAGGTCCTCAGCCACCGTGAGCCCAGCAAGCATCCCGACATGGTTGATACACGTGCCGCGGTGGTGGAGGCATTTGCCAATGCGCTGGCAGAGGTTCGGCATTCAGGCGAGGGGTTGATCATCTTGGATCAAATGCCAAGCCTCCTCACCCCCTCAGTGCGGAGCAATACCAATATGAAGCTGGTTCATCGTCTTCCTACGGAAGAGGAACAGCGTCCTTTTGCGCAGTCGGCAGTTTTGACAGAGCAGCAGCGACAGCTTTTCTCTCGTCTTCAGACGGGTGAGGCGCTCTGGTTTCCAGCCGAAGGAGGCGTTTTCCACGTGAAAGTGCCCCTATTTGATAGAGGTTGAGTCTTCTGGGCAACCTCCGTCCCACCACCGCCCTCCCCCTTCGAGGGGGAGGGTTGAGAGGGGGTGAAGTTCTAAAAGCAGGGTCTGGGTCGAATGCAAGGACGTGCAGAGTGGGGGAAAAATCTGGGGCATTGATGTAGTGAAAGGGTATTTTTGCGGTTTTTATCAAAAAGGTGAAATCCAATGGCTGATGTAAGACAAAAGAGTGATACGAAAGCTATTCAAAAAGCCCTGGATCCAGCAGAACTCACTGAAACGAAAAAACTCAAAGAAGTTGAAAAGAAATTACGAGAGAGCGAGACTTTAGACCGAGAAGCCTGGGCTCGCTACCGTCTGGAGCACAAGTTGGATGAAAAGGTGTTGAACCGGCTCGAGATCCGTTACGGACAGTGGATACCACAGGAGCGTTTAGGGGCAGCGAGGAAAGAAATGGCAGAATTTCAGGAGAAGAGTGATTTCGAAGCTGATCTTGCCGAGAAAGAACCTGGGAAGACCAAGGAGGAAATAGAAAGGACAGTAGGCTACGTTGAGAAAGACGATGTCCACGTAAAAAGGAATATCGAAGCACCAGGTACTCTGGTACATGAACGTCTTCACACTCTTTCCCACCCTGAAGCCAAGGAAGCTTTGGGAGAGCACCTCTATGAAGGTATGACTGAAGAATTGGCGAGCCGAGAAACAGATTTTCAGATGAAACTGCATTCGTATGAGAGGCGAAGCGACGGTAGCTATGAAGTAAAGCCCCCACCTGAATACTATCCTGAACAAAGGTTGACGGTGAGGCATATGACGTCCTGGATTCCCGAGAGCGCCACTATGGAGGCCTATTTCCAGGGCGATGACAGAAGAATAAGGGAATTTGTTGATTATGCACATGGGGAGGGCTCATGGGAGACGGCCAAAGAACTCCTCGAAAAAGCCCAGAAAAACAACGATAAAGAAGCATTGGCGGAGGCCCGTGAGCTGTTGAAGGGTGGTTCTTAGCCTTGGACTCAGCTCCGTGTCAGGCAGAGCAGTACTATGTGGAGGTCGAAGACAAAGGACAATTCAATTCAGGAGACAACAGTGGTTGGTTCCCCGCCCGACGTCATTTTCAAAGACAAGACGAATAGGATTCAGTTGGTTTTCAGGGCTTCAAGAGTCTGGGCAACACGACCGGAGGTTTGAGAAAATATGCTGCTTTTCCAAATTGATTGGAACCATATTGTAGCTGGTTGCAAACGTGCGGGAATTGACCCCAGATGGCTGGTAGAGGTCGTGGCGGAGATTAACCTCTACCTTCCCGATGACTGGCGCATCACGAGGAGCACCAATAACTTCAGGGTACAGATCATTGGAGAGCGCGCCCCGGCTCTGGTCGGCCGAAGTTACCGTTCACAAGGAGATGAAATCCTCCATATCATTGATTCCATATTTCTGAAAGGATTTCACGATAAGTTTGACCTCGCTCAGGTTACTGGAGGGGCCAAGGACCCGGTGAGCGGCAGAGTCAAAAAAGAACATCCAGAGATCATCGTTCCTAACCTCTATTTTTTTCGTCCTTGTCCGGACGATTCCGATAGCCCGCTGTTTGCCCGACAGTACGAGAAGATCAAGGTAGATCGTAACGGGAGACCAGTAGGAGACCAATTTCATCGGATCCATCCGCTTACTAAAGCAGGGCTTGATCTGACGCATTTCCGCTGGGTGCGCTGGACCACAAACGGCGATGTAGAGCCGGTAAAAACAGTAGAACCTGAATTTTCCGAGTACCATGGGAAAAACTACTGGGAGACACCGTTCCTGAAAACTTCAAGCAAGCGAGGTGAGTCCCAAGATTACCTTAAACGATACGAGGCTGTCTTGAAAAACGCCGGGATCACTCCGCCTCAACCCCATGAGAGACCTCCCAGCCCTTACGAAAGAGAATACAAAATGCTTGTACCCGGCAAGGCGCCGGAAGTCCAGCAAGTCTTTTCATTGATCCACGATGCTGTCCAAGAAACGGGTTTCACCATCAGGCCAGATTCTGAC
>JAHECH010000594.1 GCA_024641835.1 Deltaproteobacteria bacterium | reverse complement strand
CTGTGAGCGTCGCCATGAACCGCCCCCCGAAAACAAAACCACCGGTGAGGTTGCTGAGGGTTCCCGAGTAAATGACCATCCCATCCAGGGAACCCGCTACTTTGGAACGCACGAATTCCATCAGAGCGGGTGGATCGAGAATCAGACCGAGGCGCCCCTTCTGATAAAGGATCTCTTTGCCGTCCCTGATCATCCTGCTTTCGATCTCCAGATCATCCCAGTGGGGCAGAACTTCTGAGAGGGGCCACACCCTCCGGCTGATCACATTAGGGCAAATCTGTTTGGCCCGCAGGATGTCCGTCTCTTCCAAGTGCCTGTCTGTATGGTCGCTTCCAAGCCCCACATAGATGTTTTGCTCATCCTTTACCAAAAGCACATATTCCACCTCGCCGCACGTTTCATGGCTGTAAACCTCGATCTTCTCGTCAAAGACAAGCGCACGGCAGATGACCGGATACAGAGTCGGCGTCGTCTTTGGGCCCGGGATCCCCTTTCTGGCAAGCTCCTCAATGTGCCGACGCACTTCGTCCTGGTTGCGACCGACGTACCCCGCATTGACCATACGGTTGTACATGAATTCGAGGGGCTTGCTTTTCCCTTTCTCGTCCAGTGTGAGTTTTATCTCCACGTCTTCCTCCCGTCCCTTGACCTACTTCTTGTAGTACCTGATCTCGAAAGTGACGCATCCATAAGGGATGCGGTAAGGTCCATGCTTCATTCCGGGCGGCCGGCAAGCATAGAAACCGGGCAGGTATGTTTCTTTCTTGGCGATGTCGTAGAGGCTCCCTTCGACGATCAGCACCTCTTCCCAGAAATCATGCACCAGGGTCTCCTTGGTCTCGATCCCGGGAGGGAACTTGAGCATACGCGTGTAATCCCCTGTTCCAGGGTCTTCGCTCAGGATTTTCTCCTTGATGCCCAAAGTGTCCCCTGCCACCGGACGCCACTGCCAATGCGTATCATAGTCTTTGAATTCTATTTCAGGTTTTGCCATGTTTACCCTCCTCGCTCCTCATAGTCCGGGATCCATTCCTATCCCGCTTTTCTCAGTAAAGAACCCCGTGCTCCCGCACGGGGCTTCTTCTAAGAAAAAGCCATTTAGCTTGCGGGCCATATTGTTTAAAATCCCCATGGCCATTCATCCCCGCTCTTCCGAGCGGGGCATTCTGGCTTTTTCACGTAAATCATGCTTTTCGGCTCTTCAACTCCTCCAAGATCATTTCTGGTGACACAGGCAGTTTCTTAATCCGGATTCCTGTGGCATGATAAATAGCGTTGGTAATGGCAGACATGGATGGATTGAGCGCCGGCTCTCCGATGCCCTTAGCACCGTATGGCCCGTTGGGCTCCACAGGTTCTACCAGAATCGCCTTTATGTCAGGCACGTCTAAGGATGTCGGGATCACATAATCGAGAAAATCCGGGTTCGCTATCCTTCCTTTCTCTGTCGCCATGTCCTCCATCAAAGCCCATCCAAGACCTTGGGCAACCCCGCCCTGGATCTGGCCTTCCGTGGCCATGGGGTTGACGGCTCTCCCCACGTCGTGAGCTGCCGTGAAATCAAGGACAGTGACTTGGCCAGTCCCAGGGTCGACTTCGACTTCAGCGATCTGGCAGGCGAACGGATAGGCAGGGGATATGTTTCCGTATTTGGTCTCCGCGTCCGGGAGGACCGTGGGCGGAATGTAGAAGCCGTTGCCCACCACGGGTGCACCCCTTCTTGAGAGCGCAGTCTGTTCAGCCACTTCCTTGAAGGATTTGCCCGTCTTGGGAGATCCCTTAACAAAGAACCGGCCATGACGGCATTCAATGTCTTCAGGATTCGCTTCGAGCATATCTGCCGCAACCAGCGCCAGTTGTTTAAAGGCATCCTCTGCCGCTAAGAGAACCCCGTTTCCGCCCATGAGTGTACCCCGCGTGGCAAAGCTTCCCATTCCAAAAGGAGAGATATCCGTGTCCACCGTTGCCACGTGCACCATCTCCAGAGGCACGCCCAGACGCTCTGCCACGATCTGGGCGAAAGCTGTTTTCTGGCCCTGGCCCATGTCTGACTCACCATGGTAAACGGTTATTCTTCCATCCCTTCCCACCCGGACCATCCCTGCGCCACCGTCAAAATCCCTGGAAAAGGCCCGGTTCCCTGAAACATGGTTGCAGCATGAGAGGCCGATACCCCGATAAGGCTCCTTCCTTTCCCTCTTCTCCCTCCAGCCCGCTCGTTCGACAGCTTTTGCGACGCAATCTTTCAGGCCGCAGCTTTGGATCTGCCAGCCATGGATGCTGACTTCATCACGGCCGATGCCGTTCTTCATGCGCAGCTCTGCGGGGTCCATTCCGAGACGATTCGCAATCATATCGAGGGCTGATTCGAGGACGAAGGTCATTTGAGAATTCCCGAATCCCCGGAAGCAACTGGTCGGCACGGTGTTCGTGTAAACCGTGTACCCCTTGGCCCTCACATGCTGGAAGCGATACAGGGAATCCACCCGGTAGCAGGCTGTCGAGACGATGGCTTGAGCGTAGACCACCCGTGCACCGGCGCCCCCGACTACCCTCACGTCCTTGCCTGTGAGCAGTCCCTCCCGGGTGGCTCCAAGCTTGATGTCGATGTACATCGGCACGCGTGGGTTACCGGCGATGAAATCATCATGCCGGGTGTTGAATAACTTGACAGGTCTTCCCGTTTTCTTCGCCAACACCGCTGCAATGAGGTGTGAATTGTGCTCCATCTTTGCGCCGAAAGCGCCCCCGTAATCCGGCACGATGATCCGGATCTGGTCGGGCGACACGTTGAGCGCCTTGGCGTAAGTCAGCCGCATCATGTTGGGGATCTGGGTTCCAACCCGGAAGATAAACCTGCCGGAAGGGTCCACGTCCACGATTGAGCCCATGGGCTCCAGGTAAGCCTGGTAAACCTGATTGGTGTAATACTGATCCTCGTAGACGACGTGAGAGTTCCTGAGGGCCTCATCCACGTTGCCTGCTTCAATCTTGAACTCCGCAGCAATGTTGCCTGGTTTGTCGTCATGAACCAGAGGGGCTCCAGGTTTCATCGCCTCCATAGGATCTTCGACAAAAGGCAACTCCTCATATTCCACGGCAATCAGCTCCAAAGCCTCTTCAGCGGTATCCTCGTCTGTTGCTGCCACTGCTGCCACTTCGTCCCCGGAAAATCGGACCTTGTCTTTCGCCAGAATCGTCCAATCATCTGTCCGTGGGCCGAATTTGACTCCGGGAGTGTCAGAATAAGTCACCACAGCTTTAACGCCCCGAAGCTTCTTTGCCCTGGAGGTATCGATATGAAGAATCCGCGCATGAGGAAGAGGGCTGCGCAGGATTCGCGCCTGGAGCATGTTCGGCAAAACCAGGTCTGAGACGAATTTCGTCTTGCCCATGGCCTTTTCCATTGCGTCCATCTGGGGGTAGGATTTGCCGACAACATCGAAATTTTCCATGTAATCCCCTTCAGCTTTCTTATCTGCTGACACCTTCACCCGTCTCCTTTTGATTCAACGGTCCATCTCCTCCATCCTCCCCACGACGCAGGGGAATCGAGAGACGCCTGGGGAGCCGTGGGGGTCTCTTCCAAAATAGAGAAACGAAGGAAACGCTGCCTGGTGACCAGCTTTAGGTGATGGTTGAGGCGGGCGGAGGGCTTCCCGGGAATAGCCATCCAAATCCGTGCATGGGAATGGCTGATGAAGCCTCGCC
>JAHECH010000593.1 GCA_024641835.1 Deltaproteobacteria bacterium | reverse complement strand
TCCAGTGGTCTTGGCCAAAAGCCATTTCCCGCTCTCCAGTTCAATAGCCTTCAGATCTTTGAGAGATCGTATGAATTCTTCGATGAAAAAGGGGATCCCATCGGTTTTCTCTATGATCAACTCCTCAAGGCTCCTATCCAGTTCAGCTCCGGGCAGAATGTGGTTCACCATCTTGAGAGAGTCCCGACTGGGCAGCCTGTTCAGAGTGACTTGACTGTGATAGGACCTGCCGGTCCAACTGTGGATGAAGTCAGGCCGATAGGTGAAGACCAACAGGATCATCTGGCCGGGAATGCTATCCATCAGTGCTGTCAAACATTCCTTTGAGCTTTTGTCCGCCCAGTGAAGGTCTTCAATAACCAGGATGAGGGGTCGCAATTGGGAGGATTCGATAACGATTCTGTTCAGGGCTTCGATGATCCGTTTTTTCTTTTCCTCATTGCTCGCAGCAAGCATGTCCATTCCGCTTTCTTTGACTAGGAGAAGTTCGAGCAAGTAGGGCAATACGCCTTCTTCTTTTATTCCCAATGCCTGGAAGCCCTTCCTGATTTTCTCCCTGATCTGCCAATCCTCATCCTCCTCGCTGATGTCAAATGTCGATCTTAAGATTTCCAGAATAGGGTGGTACGCCACGTTCCTGCTGTAGGAGAGGCATCGTCCCTCGATGAAGGTCACATTTTCACCTGCCACAGCCTTTCTGAACTCATAGACCAGCCTAGACTTCCCGGCTCCTGGATCAGACATGATAGAATAAACTTGGCCTCTTCCGCTCTTGACCCTCTGGAAACCATCAAGAAGAAGTTCCAGTTCTCGTTCCCTTGCGGTAAAAGGCGTCAGACCCTTCTCAGCGCTGACATCAAACCTCGTCCTTCGAGTACTTGGAGCTATGACCCTGAACACCCTTACAGGCTTAGTCATGCCTTTGACTTTCCGATCTCCCAGAGCCTCAAACCTGAACAATCCCTCCGTCAATTTGAAGGTGTCTTCGGTGACATAGGTGGTAGACGGTTCGGCCATTCCCTCCACTCTGGAGGCTAAGTTCACCGTATCCCCCACCGCCTTGAATTCAACGCGGAGATCATTGCCCAAAGAGCCTACGACAACCGGTCCAGTGTGAATGCCTATGCGCAACCTGAAGCGCGGTGAGTCCTCTTCCTGCTCAAACCTATCGCTGAATTTCGCCATTTCCCGATGAATCGCCAATGCCGAACGGATGGCTTTCTGAGGGGCGTCCTCCAGACCAATGGGGGCACCAAAAAGGGCTATGACCCCATCACCGGTCATCTCGTTTACCGCGCCTTCGTATTTGTTAACCTTGTGAATCAAAATCTCATAGACCTGATCCATGATGTGATAGGCTTTCTCAGATCCGAGCTTTTCTACCAGAGATGTAAACCCAACCATGTCGCAGAACATCACCGTGACGAGCCTGCGCTCGCCCTCGATCTTATGCCTCTGGGAGAGGATTTTGTCTGCTAGCCCTTGAGGCAGGTAACGCTGAACATTCTTTAGCTTTTCCTCTAGGGCGAGGATTACGCTCGAGGGTGTAGGGGATTGAACAAAACTCTGTCCGCATCCCCCGCAGAATCTATCACCAGGCTGATTTTCAAAATGGCAGTCTGGGCATACCAGGGACAGCCTTGCACCACATTGAAGGCAAAATTTTCTGGTCTCAAGGTTATCTGTATCGCACTTTGAGCATCTCATCCGTGCCAGCTCTGCCACGAATTTTGTGAATAGAAAACAAAAAGGCAGCAACCTTTTCTTAGAACGGTTTTTCTGATCTCCTAAAAGATCTCCCAACAGAACAGGCGCGTTCTGTTAGGAGTGAGGTGGCACAATTTAAGGGGTATCTCCATAGTGAACCTCCTGAATGGAGGCTAAAAGGTGGAAGGGAAAACAACTAACCTATTGAACGGCAAAAAGCATTCAAAGTCAAGAAATTCCGATTCGCTGAGGATCACAAAAATCGCCTTTTCAATACGCTCAACCGGAATTGGAACATCCTTCGCGGACATAGTCTGGGTCCCCCTTCCCATTCGTTTCGCCATGTTATTGCAGTATGTGGCCACCCGATCTTGATGTTCCAAAATGGCACCTCAAGTCATTGGGCTCCGGTGCGCATTGGGGCGCTCCCATTCAAAACTATTTCCCCGCTTCCTAGAAAACGCAACCACTCAAAAGACAAAGCTTCATATCCCTTACGCTGGGAAATGGAGCTTTGCACGTATTCTATTTGGCGCCTTCGTGTCTCACACCTCCTCGATCTCAGAGCGGTTTCCGGATCAAAAAGCGATACACCAGCAAGGGCCAAAAACTTTGAAGCCATGATACTCAAAACACATTACTTATCCTAATCAATCCTCCTTAGTGAATAAATACTGTATTGTTCCTTCAAAAATACAACATTTACCCTATTCACCTATTCAAATGCCACTGGTAGCCCTATGGAAAAAATATTGCCGTTAAAAGGACGGCGAATTTCTATTAAAATCATCTCGCGATTGGAGGAAAATATGAAATCCGTGCGCAAGATCAGCAAGGTGTGGAAGAGCAAGCCGACCATCGAGGGGGCCGGCGTCCATCTGAAACGGGCCTTCGGCTACGACCATGTGCCCCTGTTCGACCCCTTCCTCATGCTCGACGATTTTCATTCCAACTACCCCCCTCACTATCTGAAAGGGTTTCCCTGGCACCCGCACCGGGGGATCGAGACGATCACCTACGTCCTGCACGGCAGGGTGGAACATGGTGACAGCATGGGAAACAAGGGGGTCATAGCCTCGGGCGACGTGCAGTGGATGACGGCGGGCAGCGGCATCATCCACCAGGAAATGCCAAAGGGTGACGATGACGGCCTCATGTGGGGCTTCCAGTTCTGGGCGAACCTTCCCGCCTCCCACAAGATGATGGATCCCCGCTACCGCGGGATTGTGAGCGGCGATATCCCGGAGGTGACCCTCCAGGGCGACGTCCGCGCGAAGGTCATCTGCGGCGAGGTCGGCGGGGTAAAGGGGCCTGTGCAGGACGTCGTCGTCGATCCCGCGTACCTGGACGTGACGGTGCCGCCGGAGACGACCTTTACTCACCCGATCAGGATTGGGCACAAGCTCTTTGCCTACGTGGTGGACGGGGAGGGCTATTTCGACCCGGACCGGAGCGCCTACGCCCACGACGTGGTGGGGGGCAACTATTTTGACATGAAGAGGCAGTGCGCGTGCAGCGCCGAAAATCTCATTCTCTACGAGGACGGCGACGAAGTGATCATTACCACCCAGGAGAGGCCGGTCCGTTTTCTCCTCGTCTCGGGCAAGCCGATCGGCGAGCCGGTCGCGTGGTATGGCCCCATCGTCATGAACACCCAGGAAGAACTTCGCATCGCCTTCGAGGAGTACGAGAAGGGGACATTTATCAAACGCAAGTAAGGCTCCCACGATCATCACTTGACCTTTGATCTCTGCTTGGCTATGATTATTAAGACTCGAAAGAAAATGCCGGGCACAGATAGTTCGGGCTCGCTTGAGTAAGAATATGCTTTGGAGATTGTGCGTGGGGGTCAGGCCATGACTCGATTCGGAAAACGCGAAGTGACGGCAATCATTGAACTGATGGAAAAAGAATTGGATGCTGTCCCAAGGCTGGACAGGGTTGAGAAGATGAAGTGGAGGAGCAGAATAAGGCAGCAGGAAAACTTCCTCATGGGCTTGGAAG
>JAHECH010000592.1 GCA_024641835.1 Deltaproteobacteria bacterium | reverse complement strand
GAGTATTGCGACAAGGAAGGGGAATATTCCGCGGAATATGACCTCCAAAGGTATACCCCCGGCCACCCCCTGGATGATGTACACGTTTATCCCCACCGGTGGCGTGATGACGCCCATCTCACCGACGAGCACGATGATCACCCCAAACCATACGGAGTTAAACCCCAGTTTCAGTATCACCGGATACAGAACAGGTACGGTAAGGGTGATCAGGGCCAGCGAATCCATAAAGCAGCCACCGATTAGATAACCGAAGATGATGCAAGCCATAATGACATAGGGAGATACCCCCAGTCCGCCTATCCACTCGGATAGCTCAAAGGGAACCCTGGTCACCGCCATGAAGTGGCCGAAAATAGTGGCTCCGGTAACGATGACAAAGATCATAGCCGTTATCCGCGTTGTTTCGGCGAGAGCATCTAAAAATCCTCGCAAGGTCAGTTGCCGCCTGACCAGGGCGATAATCGTCGCTCCAGCAGTACCGGCAGCACCCGCCTCCGTAGGAGTAAACCAGCCGACAAAAAGACCACCCATGACCAGGGCGAACAAGACAAGCATCTCAATGACACCGGATAGAGACTGTGCCTTTTCTTTCCAGGTAGTTCTCACTCCGGGGGGGCCAAGTTCGGGATTCCAGCGGCAAATAATATAGACAGTAGCGGCAAAAAGAGTCGCGAGAAGGATGCCGGGGAGAATACCAGCCGCAAAAAGCTTACCGATGGATTCCTGAGTCAATATCCCGTAGATGATCAAGATGGTGCTTGGCGGAATAAGGATGGCGAGGGTACCCGCAGAGGCAACGCAGCCGGTCGCCAGGGATAGATCATAATGATACTTTTTCATCTCAGGCAATATGACCTTGCCCATGGTTGCCGCTGCTGCAGTGGTTGACCCACAGCAGGCACCGAAAGCAGCACATGCGTAGCAGGTGGCGATGCCCAGACCTCCGGGTAGTTGCCCGAGAAATTTATAAGCAGCTTGGTAGAGGCGACTACCCATCCCCGAATAGAAGGCAATGGTACCCATAAATACGAACATGGGAACCACGGTTAAGGAATAGGAGGAGAACATCACCCAAAAATCTTTACCCAGGATACTGAGGGCAGCTCCCACCGAAGTCATAAAAGCAAAGCCGGCAAAGCCGATCAGAGCCATCGCAAAAGCTACCGGCATCCGCAAGAGGAAGAGGATAATGAGAAGGACGATACCTACGGTGGCAATCGTGCTCGGGCTCATCCCTTCACCGCCTTAACCACTGACTTCATGATGTCAACCAGAATGACGAGGCAGACCAGAGCACAACCGAAGGCGATCGCGTAGATGTAAGGATAAAAAGGCTCAAGCGATGTCATCGATAATTCACCAGCCCGCCGCATATCGCCGGCTAACACGATCGATTGCCAGGTGATCAAGGAGAAAATGCTCAGGCTAAGGATGCCCGTAATGCTGTCAACAATACCTTGAGCCCGCCGCGGAAAGCGCGCCACCAGAAGTTCGACCTGGGTATGACCTTTCTGCACAGCACAGTTGGCAATGGCGAAAGCAACCACGATTGTCGAAAGAAAACAGACGTAGTCGTAAGCGCCGTAAATAGGTTTCCCGACGACCTTGCGCAGCAAGATATTGCTGGTCGTGAGGAGTAACATCGCAAACAGGCCGGCCTGAGCAATCCTGTCACAAAGCTTACTCACCCAACGAACGACAGAGTCAAGAAAAGCCACTCGACCTAACCCTCCCCCAGATCCTCCATCCAGGGTGCCCTCCTCGGTTCATCCTGCCATCGCGGGCACCCTCCATGAAGGTTTTATGCTTTAAGAATCAAGTTCTCTCCCGACCTCATGGCTTCCATGGCTCATACTTCAGCTCATTATATTTTTCCACCATCTCGCTCGCACTTTTAACTATCTCTTCTCCAGGAAGCCCCTTGCCTTTCAGCGTTTCAATATATTGCCCGCGTAATGGCTCCAAGAGCTTCTTCAACTTTGCCACTTCCTCATTGGGAAGAACTATAAACTCATGCCCTCCGGATCCCCGCTTGGCATAGTCCATTCCCTTTTTCTGGTTATATTCCCAGATCTCTCCGGCTTGCTTGACCGCGTCTTCGGAGACAGCGTCGAAAGCAGCCTGAAGGTCCTTGGGCAATGATTTCCACTTCGCCCAGTTCATCTCAAGGTGGAAGAACTCGGAATAGAAGTAGGGAACAAAAGTGGAATAATGAAACACTTCGTTCTGTTTCCACCCTTCAAGCACCTCAAGGGGACCGATATTTGCATCGATGATGCCTTTTTGCGCCGCGATGTACACTTCACCCATCACCATGGCGATTGGCTCACCCCCAACTGCCTTAACCCCTCCGATGCCAGCCCCGGTGACTCTTATTTTCAAACCTTTCATATCCTCCACTTTACGAATCGGTTTATTGGAATGAATCCAGCCGGGTCCAGTGGCATAAAGATAGAGTACCTTTACATCTTCAAGCTCCTTTGGCTTCCACTTATTATAGAATTCCCAGACGGTGCGGGCGGCGGCGTCAGCATTTTCCGGCGGGGCGATGCCAGGCTGATTGAGAGTCAACATGACGGGAAAGCGACCCGGGGTATAGCCAAATGAAGAGGTACCCGAGTCAGCGATGCCCTTGACGACCCCGTCGTAGATCTCGGAGCCACCCAGTAAAGTCCCAACCGGATACCATTTCACGTCGAGCACGTACTTACCCTTCGTCGCCTTTTCCACCATCTTGAAGTACCTGGTGAATTGGTCCGCCTGAGCGAAGTGAGTAGGCGGCCAAATGTGGACAAATCCGAGTGACACCTTTTCCGGGCTGGATGAGGCTGCGTCGGCCGAAGCACCGAGAAACAACGCAGCTACCGCGGCGGCTAAAAAGCCAAACAAGACTTTCCTTTTCATTGTGTAGCCTCCTTTCTTACACTTGTTATTACGCTAACGCCTGGTCTTCCTTCCCTTTTTTTACCTATCACCTGAAAATCAAAAAAGCCTCCGTAGGGCAAAGAAGTCCCTCGAAGGTTTATTGATTGAATTTCACCTTAGGTACCCCTTGAGCTTCCTTGGGCACTTCGAAGAATGTTGCCTTTTCAAAGCCGAAAATCCCTGCGATGATATTGGTGGGGAAAGAGCGTATCTTGGTATTGTAAGCCCTCACAGTCTCATTGAACCTCATCCGCTCAACGGCAATCCGGTTCTCGGTTCCCGCCAGTTCATCCTGCAAGCGCATGAAATTAGCGTTCGATTTCAACTCCGGATACCGCTCAACAACAACCAACAGACGGGAGAGGGCTGAGGTAAGTTGGTTATTCGCCGCAATTTTTTCGCTGATGGTCCCGGCTCCAGCCACTCTGGAGCGGGCCTCCGTGACCTTTATGAACACTTCCTTTTCCTGGGTGGCAAACCCTTTCACTGTCTCGACCAGATTGGGTATGAGATCGGCACGCCTCTGAAGCTGATTCTCCACCTGGGCCCATGCCGCCTTTACCGATTCATCCATGGTAACAAGGGTGTTGTAAGTCGAATTTATGTATCCGTAAGGGATCAGGACTACCACTATGATTATGCCAATGATGATCAGAGCGGTCTTTAGCTTTGGACTCATTTTATCCTCCTAGTCCCGGCAGGCTGAAAAATGCCGAGCATCAAATACGAATCTCGGAAGGAATCGGAGCCTCGCCCCCTTATTCACTGACACTTAGCCCATCAAC
>JAHECH010000591.1 GCA_024641835.1 Deltaproteobacteria bacterium | reverse complement strand
GATTGCGGGCCATTGCAAGGGCTTTGAGGTAGACTTCCGGGGCCATCACCGCGCTTCCAAAATTCATGATCACCCCGCCTTCCAGCGACCCTAGTAGTTCAGCAAACCTTAGAAAATCAAGATAACTGGTTGCACCATAGGCCTTCCCATCGCAATTAGGATGTTCATGAGTAATATCATACCCTATACCTACATGCACTGTAAGGAGGACTTTTAGGAGGTAGCCAGAAGCAAAGATGCTCACGTTTTTATAAGGGAAGCTCCCCTCGCTTATTGCTTTGCCGATACCCTCCCCAAGACCAAGCCCCACCCTGGCGGCTTTGTTGACAATATCGTTTATTTGTCCAGTTTCCTTCCATAACCCAAATTGCCCCTCTCGGATGTACCGCCCTACACTCTCTGTAGTCTGCCCAATGAGAGACAGCTCAAAATCATGGATAATGCATGCTCCGTTCATGGCAATACAAGAAATATAGCCATTTTTCATCAGGTCTATGATGTAGAGCTGAACACCAGAGCGCAAAACATGTGCTCCCATCATTAAAATTACAGCAGCACCGCGTCGTTTGGCAGTGATGATCCGTTCCGCCACTGTCACGAGCTTCTCGTCAACTGGAGATATTGGCTTGAGTTCCAACATCTCCGATAAACTGAAATCGTGTATACGTTCAGCCAGCGGAGACATCTTCAGGCGCGAGGTATCAAAGGACCGGAACATGTAGCTGCATTTTGACCTTTATTCTGCGATGGGGTTGATTATTCATCCACATTTCCTATTTCAACAGGGATTTCACATAGTTCTTTACGCTCAGCTTATCAATCGGCTTTTGATTACCCAGGATTTCAACTGCCAGAGCACCCACCACATTTCCAATAAAGCCAATGATCTCAGGTGGAAAATTCAAATAAGCGCCTAGCGATGTGATGGAAAAAAATGCATCTCCTGAACCGACGCGATCGATGACTTTCGCGGCAAACGCAGGAATTAACATGAATTGCCCGTCCCGGCTTCTGACGATACTGCCTTTTCTCCCTTGTGTAACAGCAATATACCTACTCCCAAGCTTTTCACTGACGTGATGCATCATTTCCTTAATGTCATTTCTGTTATCGCGGAACTCCAGACGGATTTCGCCTTCTGAGATGCTCACATAATCGGCACGGCCATAACGGCTGATCGTATGAAACCCACGGTTACCGGCGTTCGCCTGGGTATTAACGGCCAGAAAGGGAGCATGATCCGCGAGTATTCTCCTCATGTTATCGCTGATTGCACCGTGTCCAAAATCTGCAGTCAAAACAAGGTGGTACCTAGGAAGTTCCTTTTGAAGCAAGTCGCACACCATGGCATCCTTTTCAGCGGATAAGCCTCTATCATCCATGACATACACTTCGAAAAGCTTACTCAAGAAATATCCCTCCACGAAGCGTCTCTTGATTATTGTCGGAGCACCATTTTGGATCGCAAAATAGGGGGAAACGTTGGCATGCAGTTTGGACCGTATAAAATCTTCGTAACTGTCTTTCTCACCCAAAACCGATATAAATCGGACTTCTTCGGCAAAATTAGCCACGTGATTGGCTACCGCTATAGCGCCGCCCGCAAAAAGGTCGCTGGAGATATAATGCAGCGCCAAGGCAGGATCCTTAGATGATGTGCCGAGAGTGTGACAGTAATGGTACTCGTCCAGTATGGCGTCTCCAATAACCAACGCCTTGATTGATGACATCTGGTCAATACATCCCAACACATACTCTAAACTGTATCGTGTTTGAAGAATGCTCAAATACTCTTTAATCTCATCTGAAAAGCCTGACAAGAAGCGATTAATCAAATTTGTGGAACTGAAGACGACATCGTCAGTGAAAACCAATTCAGCGCCGATTTCTTGCACGACTTTTTCCTCTTTAGTAAGTTTTCCAGTCATGTCGGACGAAGCGCTCCTGAAGTCAGAACCTTTCACGTAGACATGAGGTCGCAGAAGACGCAATGTCTCTTCAGCAGTAGGCCACTTGTTAATCGCCACATAATCAACGCTACCCAAGGAGGCCACCGCCTCCGCCCGATAGTTCTCCCCAAAAGCGGGGCGATGAGGCCCCTTGTCTACGTATATATCGGGCGTGATGGTAACCACCAGCACATCGCCGTATTGTTTCGACTGACTCAGATACCGAATATGACCGATATGAAGAAGATCAAAGCAACCGTGGCACAGGACTATCCTTTTCCCCTTGACTTTTAACGATTCAATAATTTCCGCAACTTCTTCTATTGACTTAATCTTATCTGTCTGGAACATAGCTATGCAACTCCTCAACCGGATTCCTGTAGGTTATACTTTGAACGATGAGACGGCAAAATGTCTCCTTATATTCTCTCCGCCATCCGTGGTTCCCCCAAGTGAAAAAGGCGCCAGGCAAAGAAAAAGAAAAACAAGGCCAGAGCGGCGGCCCATGCAAATCCGAAGGCGTTTGTCAGATAGCCTGTAAAGACCATGTCTCTTGATGCAGTTACAAGTGCGGTTAAAGGATTGCATTTCATCAACTTGGCGAGTAATCCCTCTTGAGGAGCCGGGTACAAGACAGGAGTTAAAAACATAAGAAAAGAGGTGGCCATACCGACAACGTTGCCTACGTCACGTACCATGACGTTCACCAAGCCGAAAAAAAATCCGAGTCCTAGAGTGAGGATAACTAGCGGTAAGAGCGTAAATGGAAAAAATACGATTGTCCACATAGGAGCTATCCTGAAGATTGTCATGACAATAGCCAAAAGTATCACTCGCACAATTAGCTCAAAAGTGGCCTGTCCTATCGCTGCTATAATCAGCGTTTCCTTTGGAAAATTGATTTTTATGACCATACTTCCGCCTGTAACAATCGCGTTGGAGCATGCGATCACGCCTCCTGCGAACAGTTGCCATATTGTCAGTCCCATAAGTGCATAAACCGGATAGGGTATGACGGTAACACCTACATTGAGAATCCCGGATCGGCTGAGCAGGACAAATGTTCCGACCGCAATAATGGGTGGGATCACGGCCCAGCCTACACCCAACACGGTCTGTCTGTATCGTGCTGAAAAATCTCGAATAAAAAGACGCCAGATGAGTTCGCGACTTCTGATAGCTTCCCTGATCATCTCTTGCCAGACATGCAGTCCCCAACCTGACGAATAGTTGGGGGTATAAACGTGCTCATTCTCATTCATTGTTGAACCTTCTCTCGATGGTTGGTCCTTATCAGACACTCTCTCGTTCGGTAGATCTCAGCCAAATTGTTTCAGAAGTATCCGCTGCTATACTTCTTTCCTTGCCCGCGGATTTGCCCTCGCATTCTCTCAGTCTCAAAAGAAGGACTTTTTGGGATTCACTCGCACGAACTCCTGATGGGCTCGATTCTATTCTCCCGATAACACAACGCCCAAACAGAACATCAACTGCATTCAGGGTGACAGTTCATGATTAAATTTTATGAAGACAAAGGACAGGATCAGCATAAGGCAATTGGGTTAGTTGATTCAGCCTATTGACATGCAGGTCGATATACACCTATACTTTGTGCCTGTGAAAGGCTTTCCTCCTAAAAAGGGGGCTACTGATACCTACCAATATCCGGATACGCTAATATGCTGAGCAAATTGAAGATCGCTTTGGTCAGCTACCGGTATTCTATGGAAATATCACCCACGCTGAAAAGTATTTGTAGTTATCTTCAC
>JAHECH010000590.1 GCA_024641835.1 Deltaproteobacteria bacterium | reverse complement strand
GAGATGAACGAGAAGAAGTACCCGGTCGAAAAAGCAAAAGGCAGCGCCAAGAAGTATAATGGCATTTGATCCTGGAACCTTGATCCTCGAACCTTGATTCTAATAACACGGGTGGGTTAGGTGAAGGGATTTGTCGGCGTCACAGACAATGACTGGTTCATGTTTCACCCACAACCTTATTCGCTTGGAAGAAGGGGGTCGCCGTGAAAAGGACAATCATTGTGTTGATTTTGGTTTCGGCTTTCGTGATTTTTTACTCCCTAGCCCTTCTGGCCCAAACAGCGTCAGATAAGAAAGCAGAGGGCGAAGTGCGGGAGTTGATCATTCGATGGGAAAAACTCTGGAATGAGAACGACCCTAGTGCACTGCTGGAGATGTATCATCCCAATGCCAAGATTATGTATGGCTGGGGCCACCAAAAGAGTACCGCCTCCAAAAAAGAGTATGAGGGCATACTGCCTCAGCGTATTCTTGCCAACCCTTCATTAGCTTTGAGCATATCAAAAATGGATGTACAGGGAGAAAAGGCGACCGTCGTTGTGGATATGACAATCAAAGGCAGGGTCACGCTGGTTACTTTTGAGATGATAAAGGAAAATGAAAAATGGCTGATAACAGCCTTTAAGTACTAGAGCGAGGAACGTGAGCTTGCTTCTTGATATGTTTTGTGAAATAACGTACATCGTTTTATTACATTAGTGACGAGAGGGCACATCCTTAAACAATCGAATAAATCAATTATCCAGATGACAACCTGTTTCTTTCGCTCTTGTTTGGGGTCGGACCAAGACGATGATTTGAGATCTGGTGATACTTCCGAAAAATTAGCCCCGAAATAACGCTCAGAACGGCATTTTCAGCCTCGAAAGGAAGGTTCTAAGGAGTCAATAGGGAGAAACGATATGGGAACTGCGAAGGAACGGAATAGAAGAAGGATGATCAACGAAATGGTCAATCGCATCGTCAATCATTTTAATCCTGAGAAGATCATTCTGTTCGGATCACATGCGCGAGGTGATGCAGGACCGGATAGTGACGTAGATCTGCTCGTGGTGATGCCCGTCACAGGATCAAAGCGAAAGAAAATGGTTGAAATCGGCGTGGCTTTACATGACATCCCTCTTGCGAAAGACATCATCGTGACTACTCCGGAGGATTTTGAGTGGCGGAAGGAGATCGTAGGGACCATTGAGCGACCCGCCGCGCGAGAAGGGAAGGTGTTATATGCCAGAGCTGCATAAGGTTATGGCAGTTATTGGAGAATGGGTAGCCAAGGCTGAGAACGACTTGAAAGCGGCTGTCTATATGCTGGAGATGCATGATGAATGTCCGGCAGATACGGTCGGTTTTCATGCCCAGCAGTGTGTGGAAAAATACTTGAAGGCCTTCCTTGTTCTGAAAAGAATAGATTTCCCAAAAACCCATGACATCGGAAGGATTCTGGCCCTTTTCCCTGAAGACGTTCGAGTGCCTCTCACTGCGGAGGAGCAACGCACGCTTACGAATTATGCTACCGTTACTCGATATCCCGGAGATTATGAACCGGTAACCTTATCCGAGGCAAAAAGGGCGGTTCGCATTGCCCGCCGGGTGAGGAGGCAGATTAGAAAGCTTTTGCCAAAAGAGCCTCTGTCCCGGAGGCAACAATAGCCTCGGGGTGAGATGACCGAGGGCAGAGGACAGCAGAAAACCAGAAGTCAGAACCCTGGTCGCCTTCGGCGCCGCCAGAGGCGGGTTCACCCGCCATAAGTCTGGCGGGTAAACCTCAGAACAGAAGAGATCAGAGAGCGGCAATTGGAGGGTAAATTGATCACGGGCGGACGCGAATCCTCTAAGAACGGGCTTGTCGTATTCACCATCGGGCATTCAATCCATAGCTTGGAAAAACTCATTAGTCTATTGAATGCAAATAGGGTCGAGGTGTTGGTCGACATACGTTCAGAACCTTTCTCCCGGAAGGTACCCCATTTCAACAAGGAAAACCTAGAGAAGGAAATTAGAAAAAGAGGCTTGAAGTATCTCTTTCTCGGAAAAGAACTAGGTGGCCGTCCAGCCGGGCGAGAGTTCTACGACGCGGAAGGGTTTGTTCTCTATTCAAGGATAGCTGAGTCTCATGATTTCAAGAATGGGATCGAGCGAATCATAAAAGGCATAAAGGATTTTCGCGTTGCCCTTTTGTGCAGCGAGGAGAATCCGGCGAATTGCCACCGAAGGCTACTAGTCGGACGAGTGCTATTAAGTGGGGGCGTGGAAGTTTTTCACATCAGGGGCGATGGCAGCATAAATTCAGAGGAGGAAATCCTAAGCTACCAGCATGAAAGAAATGGGGACATGAACCAACAAACCCTTTTTGTCAGTGAGGAGGCTCAAGAGTGGAAATTTACACAATCGGTTTTACGAAGAAAAGCGCCGAACAATTCTTCGGCGCATTGAGAAAAGCAGGGATAAAGCGTCTTATTGACATACGCCTCAACAACTCTTCCCAGTTGGCAGGTTTTACTAAGCAAGACGACCTTGCCTTTTTCCTTAAGGAAATATGTGGTGCTGAATATGTCCATAATCTAGTACTCGCTCCCACGAAGGAGATCCTTGATGGCTATAAGAAAGGGAAAATCACCTGGAAGGAATATGAAGGGCGGTTTAATTCACTGTTGACTGAGAGAAAGGTGGAAGAAAAAATCGATAGGGAGCTTTTCGGCGTCCCTACTGTGCTTCTTTGCTCTGAGCCTAGACCGGAGAAATGTCACAGGCGTCTCGTAGCGGAATATCTAAGTAAGAAATGGAGCAATGTCGATATTCGTCACTTGTAGAGAACAGAGCGCTGCATGAGGGGGGGAAAAGGGGACGTCCTTAAACAATCAAATAACTCAATTATCCAGATGAGAGGGGTGGGGTTGGGGTCGGACAAAGACAATGATTTTGAGATCTGGTGATGGTTTCGAAAAATCCACCGTGAAATAGAGCTTAGAACGGCATTTTCAGCCTCAAGAGGAAGGTTCTAAGGACAGCAAATGGAGAAAGAGATGTTGACACATAATCAGTGTACACTTATAATGTGAGCAGGTTAAGGAGGTGCTTACATGCCCAATATAACGATTTCTATTGATGAGGCTCTCTTGAAGGCCGGGCGGAAGTATGCTGAAAAACATCAGACCTCGATAAATGCGCTCATCCGTAGGCTTCTGGAAGAGACGATTCAGTCCCAGTCAAAGGATTGGCTGCAAGAATGTTTTGATCTGATGGATCGTGCCAAGGGAAATTCCCGAGGAAAGAGGTGGAAGAGGGAGGATTTGTACGATGGCTAAGGTTTTTGTGGATACCAACATCCTCGTCTATTGCATGGATGAATCCGACAAAAAAAGGAAAGCAAGATGCCGCACCCTTATAGAGGCTTTGGCTGGTGATTTGTACGGTGTTATCTCCACGCAGGTCTTGCAAGAATTCTATGTCGCCGCGACAAAGAAACTTAGGGCTGATCCCCTCGCGGTAAAAGATATCCTGCACTCTTTCCGACGATTCGAAACGGTTGTTATCACACCTGAGGTCATAAAGGATGCAATCGATTGCAGCCTTATCAACCGCATATCTTTCTGGGATTCTCTCATCGTGGTGGCAGCCGAAAGCGCACGCTGCGAGAAGATCTGGACGGAGGATTTGAATGATGGTCAAATCATTCGGGGAGTCCGGATAGAGAATCCTCTCAAGAGCCTCAAATGACACT
>JAHECH010000589.1 GCA_024641835.1 Deltaproteobacteria bacterium | reverse complement strand
TAATCAGCCTGCCGTGTACATCTTAGCAAGCAAGAGAAATGGCACCCTCTATGTCGGTGTGACTTCAGACCTCGCCAAGAGGATATGGGAACATAAGAACAATATGATAGGAGGGTTCACTAAACGCTACGGCGTCCATCACTTGGTTTGGTACGAACTGCACGAGAGCATGGAATCCGCTATCGAGAGGGAGAAGAGGCTTAAAGAATGGAAGCGAGTCTGGAAACTGGAATTGATTGAGAGTGCTAATCCGGATTGGGAGGACTTGTATGATACCATTGTTTGACTGGATTCCGGCTTTCGCCGGAATGACGAACAAAAAGAAACAGCAGCTATTAAATTGGCGCCTATGGCCGTCAGGCAATAAGATATGGTAGACATGGGGTTACATCTTGATGACATGCCTAAAGAGATAAAGCTATGAAAGCGGATGAAGTGGGTTCATGGGAACAGCGCGTGGTATCTCCAGAAAAAGTCCTGGCTAAGATCGAGCCGGGGATGACCATTTTCATCGGGACAGGGGCGGCTGAGCCGAGGACTCTGGTCAGACATCTGATGGAATCAAATGCAGGCAACCTGGAGGATTTGGAGCTGATCCAGCTCGTGAGCTTTGGGGAGGCGATATCGCTCAAGGAGCTTCGCTCCCAGAAATACCGCCTCAAGACGTTTTTCTCAGGATGGGTGGCAAGTGAAGCCATTCTTCAAGGCAGCGTAGACCTCATACCGAGCCGTTTTTCGCGAATCCCTCGGCTGATCGACTCAAGACAGATCCCGGTTGATGTCGCCTTTGTGCAGGTCACACCTCCCGACGAGGCGGGGTACTGCAGCCTGGGTATAGCCGTGGATGTGGCAAGGGTGGCCATGGAGCGGGCAACCTTGGCGGTGGGCGAGATCAATTCCCAGGTCCCGGTGACCTTTGGAGACACCTTTGTCCATGTATCGGAATTTGATTTTCTGGTGCATTCGACCGAGGACCTCGTCTTCTTTCCTCGCTGGCCTGTGGATGAGATCTTTGATCAAGTGGCGGCAAACGTCGCTTCGGTGATTGACGATGGAAGCTGCATCGCCTTTTCCATAGGACCTCTTTATGAAGCGCTCGGCCCGCATCTTCTTCGCAAGCGCCACCTGGGTGTCCATTCCCCTTTTTTCACAGACCCTTTGATGGATCTGGTCAAGGGCGGCGCGGTGACCAATCGCCAGAAAGAAATCTGGAGAGGCAAGTCTGTTGTCTCCTATGCCATTGGCACCCGGGAAATGATGGCATGGCTGAACCGCAATCCCCTCGTGGAATTCCAAGCCATTGACAAGGTTTTTGATCCCATGCAGATAGGCCGCAACCCGCGATTCGTGGCTGTCCTGCCGGCGAGGAAGGTGGATCTCTCAGGCCGAATAGCCCTCCATTTCGGAAAAGGGAATGTGGCTGCCGGACCCGGAGAAGCCATGGATTTTGTGAACGGCGCGGAGATCTCCCCTGGAGGGTTGACGATTTTTGCGCTTCCGAGCCGAAACAGAAAGGGATGGGCGAATGTTCGCATTTCCATCGAGGAATATCCCAACCAGTTCAGCCTGAGGGAGTCGGTGGACATGGTGGTCACCGAATATGGCGTCGCCAACCTGAGGGGAAGGACCCTCAGGGAAAGGGCTCAGGCTATCATTGAAATTGCTCATCCTGATGATCGACTAGAACTCGTCCAGCAGGCCAAAGAAAAGAGGATTCTTTATGAGGATCAGATCTACCTGGTGGAATGCGCCCGCCTCTATCCGGCGGATATTGCCGCGAAACACACCTTCAAGGGCGGAATCGAGGTGAAGTTCAGGGCGATCAAACCGTCGGATGAAGAGGAGATGCGCCGTCTCTTCTATCGGTTTTCCGATGAAGCGGTTTATTACCGCTATTTCAGCAGCCTCAAGACCATGCCCCATGCCAGGATGCAGGAATATGTCAACGTGGATTGCAACCGAGCCATGTCCATTGTGGGCCTCGTGGGAGAAACCGGCGAGGAACACATCATCGCTGAGGCGAGGTATATGAAAGATCAGAGGCGCCCCTATGCCGATGTGGCTTTCGTAGTGGATGAGAAGTACCAGGGCTTGGGCATCGCCACGTTTCTCTACGATATGCTCATCCGTATCGCCAAGGAACGAGGCATCCGGGGTTTCACGGCGGACGTGCTCGCTTCCAATAAATCCATGATGAAGGTCTTCGAAAAAGGAGACTTGCCTGTGAAAGCAAAGCTGGAGCAAGGGACGTTCGAGCTTACCATTGACTTCGATAAATGAGATCGAGGTTCAAGGTGCGCGGACCAGAGCCTCAACCAGTCCCCTTCCTGAGCTATAGGCTTCTTTCAGGTACTCGGGATGCTTCAAGACATCCCCTTCAAAATCCAATCCACGGTATAAGAGAGATCGCCACAGTCCCATATCCGCGGCATCGAAAAAGTATTTGACCGTCAGGAGCACCCCTTCAAAAAGTCTTTTCCCCTTCGTGGCGCCGACAGAAATGAAAAGCCCCTTTTTGGTAAATTCTCTCCTGCCAAAAGGGGTTTTTTCGAGCCAGTACCTTTTCACCCACAGAGACTGACACCGATCCATCAGAATTTTGGTGTGGGCGCTCACGGTGTAGAAAAAAATAGGGGAGGCGAGCATGAGCCCATCAGACCGCAGAAGTTGATCATAGACTTTTTGAAAGTCATCCTTGATCACACATCGCCCGGTCTTCTTGCACCCGTAGATTTCAAGACAGGGAGACATCTCCAGATCCCTGAGGACAACCTCTTCAACCTCGGCACCGGCGTCCCTTGCCCCCTGGACTGCTCTTTGGAGAAGGAGGGTGGTGTTGCCCTTGCGCCGGGGGCTGCCGTAAATCGCCAGAATCGCAGTCATGGTTGCTAGACCTCTCTTGAAATGGTTTGGGGATGCTTCGCCTGTTCAATGCCGATTGACACTATACTCATTCGTGCTCTTGCGGGCAATCCGTAAGACTCTTGGGTTTCCGGACTACTCCTTTATGGAACTGTCGGTATCCCACATTTCCTGCTGGACACAGGAGGTACGTATTGCGGGTCGTGGGGGTCTCTTTCAGAAAATGATTTCGTAGAGAGGGGCTTAAGCCCCTCCTCTACAGAGACATTCGGGGCTGCGCTCGTCCTCCGCAGTAGCCTGCGACGGAGGATGGAAAGGCAGGGGACGAGGGGAGAAGAGGGAAAGATTTCCTTTTTGATAAAAGCGGAGATAGTTGGTATAAAAATTGCGAAGCCTTAGGAATAAGACTGAAAAAACCATTTTCTGACAACGCGCCTGGACAGGGACGTGAACGCTTAATCAAGGGAGGGGTAAATCATGGCAAAGATGTTATGGAAGCCTTCAGAGGCGAGAATCAAGAACAGCCACATGTACCGGTTCATGAACCTTGTTAATAAGAAATACGGGAAGAAATTCACGGAATATACAGCCCTGTATGAATGGTCTGTTCAGAATATACCTGATTTCTGGGCGGCCACGTGGGAATTCGCAGAGATCAAAGCGTCAAAACCTTATGACGAGGTGGTGGACAACCCGAACAAGATGCCTGGTACGAAATGGTTTTCAGGGGCTCGGCTCAATTTCGCAGAGAATCTTCTCCGCTATCGGGATGATCGTGTAGCCCTCATCTTCCAGGGTGAAGATCATGAAACGAGGAAGGTGAGCTACGCGGAGCTCTATGATGAAGTCGCCCGCCTTGCC
>JAHECH010000588.1 GCA_024641835.1 Deltaproteobacteria bacterium | reverse complement strand
GACCCCTTTGAATTTCCCATAAAATACCTCCGCCCTTCAATGCTAGTATTGTCAAAGACTTCTTTAGCCCTTCTCCTACAACACAAGAATTTTTACAGACTTAATAGGAAAAGGCTTGCCTCCCCCCATGGGGTGTTCTATTTGCTGACTCCAATAGCTCACAGGAGAAACAAACTTCATGGGGACAGTAGCCCGTTTCGTCACTTGCATCTGCTCCAAGTTCAATAGAGCTGAGATTGTATCACCTGCACTCTCAGGCGTACTCATTAACCGGATGAACCAGCATTGAAAAGTATAAATCATCCCGCGCGCCCAAATCATCCAAATGGCTCCCCACGGAATGCAGAGTCAGGAAACTGATTTTGTTTCAGCTTCGCTGCTGTTTCCTGAGATGGTAGCCTTCCGGCCTATGAACTTACCACGCAGGACTATAAGGTATCAACTTATTACCGTCTCATTGGAATGACAATTGAAACATCCTTTCGCTTTTCCAGCTCCTCCACGTTGTGCACAAAAGCTTCCGAGGCACCAGCTCCAACTAAAGGGGCAGACAAACGCATGAATTTGGCGCGAACCTCTTCTTCGGTTAACTTCCTTTCAGGGGCCCCCTTTGGTATATCCACCGTCTCAGAGTATGCACTTCCATCCGTCTGTTCAATAGACACTGAGGACGGGTAAACCATACGTTTAAGAAACCCCTCTTCAGCCTCTGGGGATAACTCTATAGACACCTTTTCAGCAAGAGTTCGAACCTTCGGGTCGGCTAGATTATCTTCTGACAGCCCTTTACTTGGAGACTTTCCAAGCAACTCTAAAGCTATTAGGTGGGGCAAGCTAAATTGAGCATCCAGAATATTTGCGGGGGCGGTGACGCCAAAACTTGAAACTAGCTCACCAAAAGTCTTCACTCTGATACTGCTGATCTCATTCACATTCACCTTGTGTTTCACCATAATTAGCGCAATTGCATCCAAACTAGTATGGGTGAAATAGCACGAAGCATAATTCTTAAACCCCGCCCTTGTAATAAGGTAGTCCCTACCCAAATTAAGTGTCATTTTCTCAAAGTCACGCTGATCTGAACTTGCCATTATCCAAAATCCCTTTTCCCCATCAAAAATATGTTTGTTGCCACTCAGCCCTCGCTGAGTTAGCGAAGCTGATAAGATACCTCCCATTGATGCCCAGCCATAGTTGTTTTTCAGCCCGCCAATTGGGCGATCTTGCAATTCCTGTCCAAATTTTCGCAAAAAGGGAACAGGTGCACTCGCGCCTGATAAACCCAACGTATTGGCAGTCTGCTCACTGTTGAATTTCAATAGCTTACAGGCAACGATCGCTGAACCAAAAATTTGGTGCGTAGCTAACCCCCAGACTTTGGCGCGTCTTTCAGGTGACGAGGCTATCGACTCGGCAATGCGGGATAACGCTTCATAGGCTATCACAACCGCAGTAATAAAATCCTTCCCACTGGCTCGGATCTTCTCAGCTAAAGCCAAACCGGGAGGAATTATTGTTGCCCCGAGATGGCCCCCGATGGCATAATCATCAAAATCTAATAGGTTGGATAGATAGGAGTTGACATAAGCAGTATGCATGCACGGCAACTTCTCCCCGGTAGCTAGAATCGTTGCCTCAGGAGGACCCCCAAGCTCACTATAAAAATCAATCATCATTTTACCGTGGTCCAGTGCGGCTCCGCCAATTGTGCAGCCTACTGAATCTAGAATACAATCCTTGGCATGTTTCACTACATTACCAGGAATATCCTCAAATTTGGCTTCCGCCACATACTCTGACAAAGCTTGAGTTGGCGAATACATCGGTTTCACCCTCCTTTCTAAGTTACTTCAAAACTTCTGCGCACGTTATGGCCCACACATCAAAAAAAGCTAGCCTCACCTCTGATGCTCCCTTTAAGTCTGTGCAAATAAGTATTGTCTCTCCGTAGGCGACGTCTGGCCATCACCGCAGATGTGGTGACATATTCATGGATCCTAGCTATCACTGGTATCCAAGAGCATGGGGGAAAAATGTAACTACCTCTGGCCAAATAACGAAGACTGCTAGTAAGACCAACGTTATCATCACGAAAGGAAGACTCCCCCTGGCAACGGTCGCTACGGAGGTTTCAGGTCCCGCAACCGCCTGAGTAACAAATAGATTCATTCCAACTGGAGGTGTTACTAATCCTATTTCGATCAAAAGTATCAAGATTACTCCAAACCAAATCATGTCGAAACCATAACTATTGAGAACTGGAACTACGAAGGGTAAGCTCATTATCATTAGTGAAAGAGTATCGATGAAGCATCCAAGTACCAAATATATCAGGGTGATGAAACAGAATATAGTTATTTGAGATGCGTGAAGCTTTTCTGTCATACTTACCAGGGCACGTGGTATCCCTAGAGAGGAAATACAAGTTGACAGTACCATAGCTCCTACAACAAGGAAGAAAATCATACCTGATAACTCAATAGTACTGAACATGGCTTCCTTCACTATCCGCCAAGTCAACTGGCCAACGAAACGAGACACGATCAATGAGACGATTGCTCCGACGCCAGAGGCTTCAGTAGGTGTGACCCACCCAATGTAAATAGGGACAAGAGTGGCTCCACTAACAAGAATTAGCGGCCATAGATTTAGTAAGGAACGCAGAGTCGCTCCAAAAGGCAGAGACTCCTCTTTTGCCGGAGCTATACTCGGAGTTAGTATCCCTTTGACTGCGATGTAAGTCATAAAAGCAATTGTCAACAGGATTCCTGGAACCGTTCCTGCAGCAAATAGACCCGCAATCGATACCTGAGCCATTGCTCCGTAGAGGATAAAAGGAGCACTGGGTGGTATCAAAATCCCCAAGGTACCTCCCATACATATCGTGCCAAGCAGGAGCTCTTCGCCGTAATGTCTCTTGCGCAGTTCTGGGATGGAAAGGCTGCCTACAAGAACAGCATTGGCAGTGCTAACGCCCAAGACGGCAGCAAACATAGCGGATAGGACTATATTTATATGCAATAACTTTCCAGGAAGTCGAGCTAATAACGGTAAAACGGCACTGAACATCCTGGCGCCTAAACCACTTACTGCCAGGATTTGACCCATAAAGAGGAACCCGACTATTGCAGTGAGGGAATAAATGTTAACCGCGTTCCAGACGGTAGTCCCGAGGAGGCTGAAGCCACCACCCCAACCTAGCATAACAACAAGCCCAGTTAAACCCAAGGCAGCTCCGATCCACACTCCACAAAAGAGCAACCCAAACATGCTTACCAGCAGAGTCAGCCAGAGCATCTCATACCCCCTATAGCACCAAAGTCTAAATGACGTTCACAGCTCGTGATGTCCTGCCTTTTTTGCTTCTCTCTCTGTCTCAACTCCAAGCCCAATTAAGTCGCCTTCTTTCCCCTCCTCTGCTCTGAGCCCCAGGGCAATTGCCGCCCTTTTCACTGTAAACATCACAACGGCAATGAAGAGGATCGTTAATCCCAATCCTGCTACTCCCTGCCACGGGAAAAGTAGCATCTCAGAAGTTGGACTAATATCTTTATTTTCAAAGGAATCAAAGGCAAGTATAAAAACTGAGTATGCGATCAAAGCGACGTAACAGGAACACAATAAGGATATTACAACCCACCACACATTCCGGAAGTTGCGCGGCAACCGGTCAAAAAACAGCCTCACCCTGACATGCCTATTTTTGCAAAAAGCGATAGGAAAGG
>JAHECH010000587.1 GCA_024641835.1 Deltaproteobacteria bacterium | reverse complement strand
CTCTTTCATTCGCCTCCCCCCTCAAGCCGCGTCCTTCGAAGGGCGTAAACTGAGTGCATCCTCGATAGCCCGCCTTAGGAGCACTTTTATCATTCTTCTTCTGTAGTACATTGGCATACACAAGTTATCCACCACGGTCTTTCCGGGCTCTATCTCAAGATAAGCCTGCTCCACAGCTTCTTGTAAGACCTCTTCATCAACGGACTTTTCTATTAGCACTTCCTCGGTCCTTATGAGTTCAACCGGTGCTGGCCCCAATGCACCTGCAAATATTCTCACACTCTTGACGAATTGTCTCTGTCCCTCTGTTTTGATTGCCACACCAATCCCTGCTAAGGGAAAATCGATAGCCTCTCGAATGCGGAGCTTTCTATATGCGCTCTTTTGATCGCATCCGGTGGACGGCAACTTGATTTCTATCAGGATTTCGTCGAATCGGAGCCTGTTCGGGATTTTCCCTTCCCCACTGAAGAAATCGCTAAACTCCACGACCCTCTGCCCCCCAAGAGAGGCTATTCTTGCTTGAGCCCCGAGGGCCATCAAAACAGGGGCTAAATCACCTTGGTAAACAGCCTGGCAGCCCTTATTTGACGGATGCGCATGACAAAGGCTCCCGCCTCTTTTGAAACATGGCATATGAGCCTCTCTCCAAAAACGGGACTGATTGAAATAGATGCATCTTGTGTCCAGACAGAGATTGCCTCCCACGGTTCCGATATTCCGTACGGCAGGCACACCAATTCCTTTGGCTGCACTATAAAGCCCGGGATACTTTTCTGCCACCGTCGGATTTCGAACTAAGGACTCAATACTAGCGCACGCGCCTATGGTTAAACCCGTTGTTTCCTCGTAACGTACGTAATCCAGTTCTCGGATTCTCGATATACTGATAACAGCCCTTGGAACTACCACCCTGTGTCTTAGGTAGTTCACCAGCGCTGTCCCCCCACCCAATATCTTGCCGTTTCCCTTAAGCTTGTGCAGCAAGGAGCAAGCCTCTTCTATTGTTGTGGCCCCAAAATACTCGAAACTTGGCAATTTCATTCCGCTCTCCTTTTCAAATTCTTATCTCCAGCACTTGGATCAGGACCTTCTCAAATCATGCAGAACTCTTTGCCGTTTGCGTGCCGCGCTCTGAATCGCATGACCGACCTCAAAATGCCAAACCATTGCTAAGCTCACATCTAGAGCCTTCTACAGGATGCAAGACAACCCTATCCACAAAACACACAAAGGCCCTGTGAGACACCGATTGAACAGGACCACTCTTCACAACTTTTGCGTCGATTAGACATCAGAACTGAGATGACTCTTCTTGTTTGAGCGGTTACCTTAGCTTCGACTCCATGGCCATCAATTCTGTGCCAAGATTTGATCACCACAACCATGCCATAATAGGTTGTTCATACAACAGGCTATTTGCTTCCCCTTTCTGAAAACTCCAAATATAGTCATAACTTCGAAAATCTGACGTACGGTCAATCAGCCTTTCATCGACCCTGTTTGATCTTGTCTTTCAAAGCTTTTCCCAATAAATAGGGGATCGGCAAAATTCTCGATCCGGGATTTTTCTGTAACCGCCACATCCAAACGAACCGTCCCCCTCCGTATTCCTCCATCTTCCCCTTTAATCCACCAACCTCTTCAGCTCTTGCCCTTCCATGAACGCATCAATGCGCGCAAAGGTTCTTGCTCTGTCGAACTCCCGTGGGTCAGCCACATTCCCCTCATACGTTAGTACCGGAAATCCTGCTTCAATTAAGGCTCTCCTTACTTCTAACTGCCCCACGGCCCAACCTTCGCAGCCACGGTTCAAATGCATTATGGCACCCTGGCAATTCCAGTCTCTGGCAATGCAAACATCAATGTTCCTCCTTTCTATCATTGGAAACCGGAAACTTCTTATCTGTAAGCCGTAATCAAGAAGCCAAGCTGTGAGGGCTCTAAGGGCACCATCCCTCGTCTCTACCTTTTTCTTTAAATCCTGAGGTGGTTCCGCTGCCCTGATATGCGGAACATCGTCTTCATCGTAGTAATAATCCCAGCCTCCCGACAACATAAAATCATACTGGCTTCCCATACACACCGCGCCAAATTTCTCCAAATACCTGAAGATATCTAATGCATACCAGGGAGGCTGACTGTTGTGTATCATACGGTATCGCTCATGCTTCACCCCTGCAATGCCTTTAGCTATGCGATCTTCTAATTCATCATAAAGCATATCGAAGAAATCGACTGATTCTTTGGTATGCCTCCTCAGCACATGCACCACATAAAATGCATACATAGACTTTTCATCCATCGGCGCAGGTATATTCTTGTTAAGCTCGCAGCATTTAGCCCATTTAGAAGTGCTCATTATTTCATTGTATACTGCCTGTCCCAACTTTCCATCATCGTACTCCCTCCCGGTAACCTTCTCCATCCATGGAATAGACTCGTGCATTTGATCCAATAAGTATTTAAACTTATTCTGTTTTCTATCGTGACTTTCATTCCACTTCGGCCATCTGTACATGGCGCCACAATCTATGACAAAGTATGGCTTGTTGGTCCATTCGGCTGCTGGTTGATACCACTTTCCATGGGTATCGCAGAAATGGAGCTGAAAATAGAAGTCAGGGTGGGGATACTTTCCACCAAAGGCGTACTTGTCACCAAACGCGGATCCAAGATAATTACGACAATACCCACACAAATCCCTCGCATATCCCTTGTTTTCGCAATGGACCATCATTTCTTCGGATTTTCCCATAGCTCCCGTGGATGCTCCATAAGGTTCACCACCAAAAGGAACGTAATCGTCCCCTAAGCCGGCAGGAAGACCGATCAGGCCTTCTGTTCCACCGCTAGCTACGAGCCAGTCTTTTTCCCCGGAAGCCTTTTGTGCAAGTTTTCTGTATATATCCTCTCTCAGTTCTTTGGCTTTCCCCCAACAATCAAAGGGCTTAGTAGGATAGGTTTTTATATCTGTCATTTTCTCCTCCTTAACAACTTTCCTACACTATATCTAACATTAGCGACTCGATGAAAGCTTCCACCCGAGTGGAAAATTGCCCAACCGGGACTGTGACATCAAGTTCGAGAAAGTAGGTCGGTATACCGTTGCCCTCAAGGTATTCCCTCAATGCAGGAATGTCCATTTCATGCGGATCACAAAACTTCTGTTGTAATGCGATAGCTCCTTCAACGTTCCATTCTTTGGCCAATTTTAAGGCGTGTGAGAAACGGACGCGCTCGGGCCAGTCCTTAGCCGGGCAGGGTGGACGGTCAATGTACCTTTCAGCAATGGCACGAATTCGGTTTTTGTTAGGGATGACGTCGTTCCAGAAATACCTTGTCCCTGTGCAATGCTCATCCACTACGACGGTCGCTGGCAGGGTAAGCCCTTGCTCTATCATGGTCACAAACTCGACGTCATCATTCTCGCTGCCAATAAGCATCAACCTCGTTCCCGTATCCCTGTCCACCTTGCGATCGTTAAGCTCCTTCAAAACCTGCCTGAGCAGTACATTGTGGTCCTCTTTATCCATTAATTGGCTCGAAACAACCATATACATCGATTCAAGGCCGGTAATGGGTGGGGCATCCGCCTTCCTCAGCTCGTAGATCTCCCTCATCAAGCGGCGGTTTTCATTATAGACCTCAATCGCATGGTCCAAATCGTCATCGGTGATCTTCTTGCCCACCCATTCCTCAATATCTTTCTTGAAGCATTCCAGCT
>JAHECH010000586.1 GCA_024641835.1 Deltaproteobacteria bacterium | reverse complement strand
GGCCTGGGCAAAGTTGGGGCTTTCATTGACCAGGCCGCAGAAGCGGGCGTCAGCCGCATTTCGGATCTCACGTTTACCAGGGACAAATCCGAGGAGATAGCCAAGGAGCCTGCTGCGACTCCTATCTCGGTGGGTGAGATTCAGGTTCAAGCGATCGTTCAAGTGGTCTTTGAACTCAATTGGCCCGTAACCCAATGAATTTGATAGAAAGCACAGGAGGTGACAGTATGTCTTTAGCCCATACCAGTCGAATTCGTATCCATAAGCATGAAGGACCCCACCGGACGGCCTACATCGAGAATTTCCCTGAACCTGTCCATTTTGGGATTCATGGCGGTATCCGAAAATTCTACAAAGAGAAGTATGGCCGCGAAATCACGGGTCCGGAGTATCCTGCAACGCTCGATCACGTGATCGCAGGCGTCGCAGGCTGACTCACTGGAACCCTAGGCACCGCACTGGACGTGCGGGGAATTCCTTCAACGGAAAATCTTTTGGCCCTGGTGGAGGGAGACATCGAGGATGTAGAAGGCGTTCTAAAGATCACCAAGATCCGCCTTAGGTATCGATTCAAACTCCCTCCAGGCGCAAGAGAGAAAGCGGAGAGGGCTCTTGCCGTGTATGCAGAGAAATGTCCGGCTTATCAAACAGTCAAGAACTGCATCGACGTCTCCTGGAGTGCAGATATGGAAGAAGCTTAAACCCTGAGTCATCCGCTTTAATTTTCTCCCAACCTGAATAGGCAACTGCGCTGCATACGCTCGGCGTCATATGCTGGAGCCGCGCGAGCGTGGTGCGACCCATTATTGCATGGTCGTTTCATTTTCCCAACGGGCTATTGACGCCGCGACCGTGGGGTTATAGGTGCTGAGTTCATGGATCGCTCAAGGCTATCAACGGGGAAGAGGCATGGACACGACCAAAAAATCGTTTCACTGGGCCTGGGTCGTTCTCGCAACCGTTTTTGTTGACCTCTTTATCAACTACTCTATTCGAATCGGATACGCGGTCGTCTTACCTGAGATGATCAACAACCTGGGCTTCACCCGCACCGCCGGAGCCTCCATCTACAATGCCTATCTCTTCACCTACATCGCCTTGACCCCATTCAGCGGCTACTTGACCGACCGTCTGGGCGCACGCCGGGTCATCACCGTCTGTTGTTTTATCCTCAGTATCGGTGTCCTTCTCATGGGAACCATCACCGAGCTCTGGACCGCCTGTCTCTTTTACGCCGTTGTTGGCCTTGGAGCGACGGGGATGTGGACTCCCGTTCTCACCGTTGTCCAGCGCTGGTTCTCTCCCAAGAAAAGAGGGCTTGCTCTCGGTATCATCTCGCCGGGATATGGCCTGGGATTCGCAGCGATGGGAGCAGCCTTTCCATGGATTCTGCACAACTATACCTGGCGTCATGCCTGGTATTTCTTGGGGGTGGGGGCCTTGGCCATGGTGATGGCCAACGCTTTGCTTCTGAGGAGTGATCCTGAAAGCGCAGGCTATCTACCCTGGGGTGAAAAAGGAGGATCGCCCCCTTCCGTAACGAAGGGGACTGAGTCCCGACGAAGCGGCATTTCCCTCTCTCCTGTTTTTAAGAACCGAAACTTCTGGGTCATCGGTTTTTCTTATTTCTGCATCGCTTACAGTCTTTACGGCGTCACCACGTTCATGGTGGATTATGCCGAGTCGCAACTGGGAATGCCCATGGAAAGGGCAAGCCTCTTGGCCACTGTCCACGGCACCCCCCAGGTGCTAGGGGTCCTGACCATTCTTCCCCTCTCCGATTACGTCGGCCGGAAAAAAACGATCATTCTATCCAATGGCCTGATTGCCGTCTCCTTGCTGGGTATTGTCCTTTCCGGAAATTCCTGGGGAATGCTTTTCTTCTTTGTCGGTTTGCTGGCTTTCTTTTACGGCCCTACCTTTCCTATCTATGGCGCCTGTGCAGGGGACTATTTCCCAAAAGGAGTCATGGGAACAGTCATTGGTGTGTGGACACCTTTTTACGGCATCGGAGCAATCACCGCCCATTGGATTACAGGTATGGTGCGGGATAGAACAGGTGTTTATGACCAGGCCTTTCTCGTTGATTTCCTTATGGCCCTGGGTGCGATCTTCTTGATAGGTTTTGTGAGCAAAATCCCTTTTCGGGAGCAGACCTGACCTCTCTTCGGCGACCGTATATCCCTTCTCAGTATGTATGCGTTCAACCCCCTGTGGCGAAACGGTTCAAAGAACTTCTAAGAGCAAACACCGACAGTTTTGAAGCTGGAAGAATTCGCCTCTGGTGTGCATCCTTTCAGCCGACGTATGCGCTGATTTTCCTGCTCCCATACATGCCCCGATTTCACCCTATCTCCTCTGACCCGAATCTTTTTTGACAGAAGAACGCCTCCCCTTGGCAAATACCCTCATTTTCCGATGGCTTATCTACGAATGGTACTTATGTTTTTTTTTGACAAGGGTCTCACGCTGTGCTAAACGACATCTCTTACTTAATCCGCAATCCGGAGGACCATCATGTTTGAGATTTTGAGACGCCAGGAAATGGCCAACGGCACGGTTGTGCTCGACGAGATTAGTGCGCCGAAAATTGCAGCAAAGGCGAAGCCAGGGCAGTTCGTTATTTTGAAGGCCACTGAGACCGGAGAGAGGATCCCGCTCACCATGGCCGATACCGACCCCAAGAAGGGGACGCTCACCATCATCTATCAGGTCGTAGGAAAATCCACGGCCCTCTTCAAATCCCTGGAGGTGGGAGAACGTTTCCAGGATGTGATTGGTCCCCTGGGCCAGCCCACCCATCTGGAAAATGTGGGAACAGTTGCCTGCGTGGGCGGCGGCACAGGCGTGGCTGTGCTGCACCCCATTACCCGCGGCCTCAAAGAAACAGGCAACCATGTGATCGCCATCATCGGAGCGAGGACAAAGGAGCTTCTGATCCTGGAGGACAAGATGAAGGCAGCATCCCATGAACTCCACGTCTGCACTGATGACGGATCTTATGGGCACCATGGCTTTGTGACCGATGTGCTCAAAGATATTTTGGACAAGAGGGACGTCAAACTGGTTGTCGGCATCGGCCCAGTTCCCATGATGAAGTTTCTCTCCAAGCTTACCAAAGAGTATGGGGTGAAGACTCTTGTCAGCGTTAATGCCATCATGGTGGACGGCACGGGTATGTGTGGCTGCTGCCGGGTTAGCGTGGGGGGCGAGACCAAGTTCGCCTGCGTGGACGGGCCGGAATTTGACGGCCACAAAGTGGATTTTGATGAGCTTGCCCACCGCCTTGAAGCCTATAAAGAGCATGAAAAACAGTCCCTTGAAAAGTACTTCAGTGAATGCAAGGCCTAGTGATCGTTGAGACCGTTTCAGCGATCAATGAGCTTGGATATGGAGGAAGGTTATGGCGGAGAAAACAGAGAAAAAGGAAAAAATTCCCAGACAGAAGATGCCTGAGCAACGGGCGGAGATCCGGAGGCGGAACTTCGAAGAGGTCCCTCTCGGATTAACGGAAGAGCTTGCTCTCAAAGAAGCGGAGCGATGCCTCCAGTGCAAGAATCCCTCATGCATGGAAGGCTGCCCCGTCGGTATCGATATCCCGGGGTTCATTAACTACATCAAATTGAGAGAGTTCACGAAATCGATACGCCACATATGGCAAACGAACAGTCTTCCTGCAGTGTGTGGGAGGGTCTGCCCTCAAGAAATTCAGTGCGAAGGCAAATGCA
>JAHECH010000585.1 GCA_024641835.1 Deltaproteobacteria bacterium | reverse complement strand
ATCGGCAAGGTATCTAATGAGTTCTTCTCGATCTTCCATGACGAGCTCCTTTCTCGGGTAACCCGAGAGCGTCAACAATACACGTCAGGAAATTTGTTGCATTAAAACCATAACCACCCCCGGCCTGCTTTCAAGTTGACAAAATGCCACATTGTAGCACCGTCGCTGCTTGACTTGGAGGCGAGGGAGTTTACTTTTTTAAAAGAGTTCGGTGCTTAAGGATGAAGGGACAAATAGAGTCTAGCCCGGAGCGGTCAATCCTGACAGCTCCAGAGCAGAGTCCAAATGGGGCAAGGGGGAAGCTCTAAATTACAAGCTTCCATCTTGAGGGTGGCCCATGGTTGCGACGAAAGAGATGACCTTTAAGCCTAGGATTGATCTGACCAAGAAGATGATGGAGGAGTTTTTCACAAAAATCTTCAAAGGAGACGTGCCGGAATTGTCTGCCGTGACGGGTCTCCCCTACGATCTCGTTTACAATCTTGTACACGGCAGAATCAGGTCCTTATCAGCAAGCGATTATAGAACCATATTCGGCGATGAACCGCCGCGACAGGCGCAAAAGAGGGTCGGCGCCCGGTATTTCCGAGAAATGGTAAAGTTGTGGCTCTTCTTGAACCCCCATGTGACAGAAGCAGAGCTTTATAGAGAGTTTAACGAGGGAAGAAGGTTTAAAAAGATTGACTACAGGATCTTCTCCGGCAGCAAAGTAAAAAGCGTATCTGGTGAAGCTGAAAGGTGGATGGAAGACAAATTCTTGGGCCAGGGATTCGCGAGGGCGGAGATCGAAGAAGGCATAGCTGAAATTGAATCCACGGGGTACGAAGAGAAAGTACCCTACCCAAATATCAAACCACTTCTGGAATATCTCGAAAAGATCGGCGTCAGCGCCACAAAGATGCTAAATCAGTGGTCTGCACGCTATGAATCGGGTGAGTTGCGAAATGTCCCGAAAGGCGTGTATGACCGTGCAATCAAAGTGAAGGCGAGAGCTGAAAAGGCCTCGGCCTCAGGATCACGGTACGCAATGGAAGAACTCAAAGAAGAGATCTATGGGAGGAGAAAAGGGCTAGTCCTTTTTCCCCAAGTGGAAAAGGAGCTTCGGTGTTTACGAAAGTACGGGAGAAAGAGCATCAAGGGATACCTCGGAAGGAGCATCAAGAATTACGAACAGGGAAAGCTTAAAAGGATCTCTGTCGGGAGAGCGAGGAAGATCAAGGAGAGCTTTGAACAACTGATGAGACAAAAGCCTCCAATTCCGTTGTTGTCCCTCCCGGAAGCCTATCGGGTAAAGGCGGCAAGGAGAGTTATCGCTGCTGTGGAATCGGTCCTAGTCGCAAAACTCCTCAGGGATCCCGAGGGAGCGTATGAGACATCTGTTCTTCGACCATCATTCGGTTCGTTCAAGGGAGGAATGGAGAAGGAGATTCAAGAGTATGTTCTTCTGGATGAAGCAGCAAAAGCTCTGGGTATGAGCACAAAGGCTTTTGACCTGCTTTTGGCTTCCCACAGCGACCTTTTCAAGAAAATGGGAAAATACGAGGGCAAATGGTTCCTGCCCGATCACTACCTGTATGAGCTCTTGCAAAAGGAAGGGTTCGCGTACATCAGGGGGAAGTATGAATGGTTAGCAAAGAAGGCAGAGGAATCACGGCACGAGGTCTGGAAAAAGGTTCGCCGCCCGGGAAAACAGGTCGGGGAAGCCAAACCGGCCGTATTTGGGGATGCAGGAGCAGCCGGGGCTTCTGAGCAAATAGGAGCTGTCTCTTAGCCCTGTACAAGGCCCTTTTGTTTCGCGGGACGGTATCCTCCAGCAGGGTTCAAGGCACAGAGGGTGCACTGCACACGGCAAAAGGAAAATGCATTCATGAAAAGATAAAGGCTTATCCGTGAACCTTGGACATCGAGCATTGGCCTATCAGAGTTGTTCCGCAAAATAACCTCTGGTTTTGAGGAGTTCAACGATTCCCCTTTCCCCGACGAGATGGCCTGCACCAACAATGACGAAATAGCTTCCCCCTGAGCTGAGGTAGCCTTCAATCTTTGACATCATCTTTGTGTTCCGCTCATCAAGAAGTTTCTCATGGATCCGTGCAATGGTCCCATCTTCTGTCGTGCTGCTCGCCAAGATAGATTCGACCGTTTTCGTATCCCCGGTCGCCCAGGCGCGAGCCAGGGTGTCCACTTGGCCGCCCATCGACTTCAGGTTTTTGAGCGTATACAAAAGGAATATTTCCTGTTCTCTGTCAGAAAAACCGGACAGGAGTTTGATCTGTTCGTCAAGGCTTTCAAGTTCCAGGATTCTTTTCTTCCCCTGGGCTTTGGACAGAAAGTAGTAGTCCACCCCGTGCTGCGGGTCATACCCCAATTTCATGAGCTCCAGCGCTTGCAGGGAGAGGGCGAGAAGCCAGGGCTTTTGATTGTCTGCCAGCTCCGGAGGTATGCCCAGGGACCGGGTCTCTCTCTTGATCAACTGGTAGGTTTCAGGGGAGACATGTTTTTCAAGGTGATCATCATCACTGTAGAAAGCCTTGTCCATGAATGTCGCCAGGTCGAGCTTGCCTATGTCGTTGACATTGGCTTCCACGACTAGGACCTCCGAGGAGTCATAGGCGCTTTCTATCGTCTCAGGGAGGGGATAGAATTCTTCCTTTAAAAAATGGATCGAACCCAGCAGATAAACGGTCGCAGCCTTGGATTGTATCTTCCACAAGAAGCTTTTCCCGGTCTGAGCCAGAACAGGTTTGATGGAGAGATATGGACCGATCAAACCGAGAAGGATCAGAGTGATGACGAAGACGAAGGTTTTCCTTTTCATGCTTCAGTCCTTTCAGGCGGTAGGTGAACTTGATGGCGAGATGTTGCAATTTCCCTGCCATTACCCGGCTGTGAGGGGGAGACGAAGCCCTTCCGGCCTCACAAGAAGGACAAGTGTAATCATCAAGAAGGCGAAAGTGTTTTGGAATGCTCTTGACAATCGAGAGCGACTGTTTTACCGAATAAAATTCTGTTCACCTCATCGATGCTATCGAGTACTTTCTCAGTAGGAGTGTGGCAGAGACGATGAGAGAGAGACGATTTCCTGTTTTGAGTAGGGTAGCCATTTTGAAGAAAAGTGATTAATCATAAAAAATAAGAATTTTTGAATGAGGGCTGAATATGCCTGCGAATCAGAACCAGAGCAAAGTACTCATGTGCATGCAGTGTGGAATGTGTTCAGGAAGCTGTCCTGAATCAGGCATGACTCCCTTCAACATACGCATGCTGGTGAGAAAAAGGCAGCTCAAGCGTGACATAGAGGAATCGATCCCCTGGTACTGTACATCCTGCGGCGAATGTACCCTCAGGTGTCCCAGGGACGTGAAGCCTTCGGAGATGATTATTGAGTTGAGGGAGGGCCTTGTCGAAGAAGGGCAGATACCGGTGACCATTCAAAAGGCACTTGAGAATACGTTTGTTCAGAAGAATCCATGGGGACGTCCGCGGGCCAAAAGAGGCGCCTGGCAGGATGAGATGGAGATGAAGGTCCCCCATATCAGGGACACAAAATCGAAGAGGTTGCTTTTCACCTGCTGCATCCAGGCGTATGATCCCCGATGCATGGTCATACCGAAGAACGTCGCGACGGTACTTAGCAGAGGTGGTGTGGAAGTCGGCGTTCTCGGAGCTGAAGAATCTTGCTGCGGCAATGAGATCCGAAGGATGGGAGAGGCGGGTCTTTTCGAGGAACTCCAGG
>JAHECH010000032.1 GCA_024641835.1 Deltaproteobacteria bacterium | reverse complement strand
TAAATATAAATAAAATAAATAGAACTTTAGATTCACAAATCTTCTTAAAAGGACCGTGGTGAGGTTTAGAGGCGACGGATTTGCCCAGTAAACGAAGAGCGACGCCCATAGGGGAATAATAGACAAAAATCTAGACCACGGTCTCATTCAGTAAGGAGTCACCTTTGAAGCTGGATATCGTGATACCCATATACAATGAACGAGAGAATCTGCCGGAACTGTATCATCGCGTGAGAATAGTGTGCGATCGGTTGGGTAAGACCACATGCAGGGTCATTTATGTGGACGACGGGAGTCGGGATGACTCCATGAGGATCATGCAGGAGCAATGCAAAGAGGATTCGAGGTTTAGTGTCATAGAGCTTTCGCGAAATTTCGGCCATCAAGCGGCCATTTCTGCGGGACTAGCACATGCCACGGGGGATGCGGTGGTTTTGATGGATGGGGATCTTCAAGACCCGCCTGAGGTGATTCCTGATCTTCTCAGGAGCTGGAGAGAAGGGGATCAGATCGTAAGAGCGGAAAGGCGGAGCCGCAGAGAAAAGGGTCTCAGAAGGCTGGGTTTCGACGTATTTCACAAGGTTTTTAAATGGATAAGCGATTTTCCCATTCCTTCCCAGAGTGGCATATTCGGTCTTCTGGATCAGAGAGCGGTCATGGAACTGAACCGGTTCACCGAAAAGAACCGGTTTTTCCCGGGACTCAGGAGCTGGGTAGGGTTCAGACAGGGTGTCGTTACCTATGATAGAGAGGATCGCGCTGCCGGCGAACCAAAACAATCCTTAAGACGGCTCGTAAAGTACGCCCTTGATGCTGTCTTCAGTTTTTCCTACAAGCCTCTCAAGCTCATGACCGTGGCAGGGGTTATCATCAGCACGGCGGGCTTTGCTCTAGCGTGCGTCTTTGTACTGAGAAGGCTCTTAGGTGTTGAAATTGCCCAAACAGGATTCACGACCCTTGTCACCCTGATTCTGTTCTTGGGAGGCGTTCAGCTCATCGCTATCGGCTTGCTAGGGGAATACCTGGCTCGGATCTATGATGAAGTTAAACAACGGCCCCTTTACATTATAAACAGTCGTTATGGTGCCTCTGACTCAAGCGAAAAGAACGCGAAGACCAGAACGGATGCGGTTTCGCGAGATGTTTCCTCTCATGTCTCTGAATCTCAGTGAGGGCTAGTCCATTCCATGAATAACTTCCTGCAGAAACACCTCGTGCCTTGGATATTTCTTTTGCCCCTCGCTGTTTATCTCTCCACCATATGTCCCACTGTCTTCCTCGGAGATAGTGGGGAGCTCACGGCGGCGGCCTTTTGTCTTGGAAATCCCCATAACAGTGGTTACCCCCTTTATTGCCTTATAGGTAAGCTTTTTTGCCTGATTCCGATTGGCAACATTGGGTTCAGAATGAACCTGATGTCTGCGGCTATTGGTGTGGTTACGGTATGGCTGGTCTATTCCACAATCCTCAGGATGGTCTCTTCGAGGGTAGCGGCCTTTGTGGGTGCCATGGCACTAGCTTTTGCTCCCAGCTTTTGGTCTCAGACAGTGTCTGCTGAGGTTTACATGCTTCACGCGTTTTTTGTTGCCCTATTGATCAGGCTTTTGCTCTGGTGGGATGAGACCAGGGAGCATTACCGTCTGGTCGTATTTGTGTTTGTGACGGGCCTAAGTTTCGGCAATCACTTGCAGACAGTGATGCTGGCACCCGGGGTGCTATGGATGGTTTTTTCCGGGGATCGAAAGGCACTCCTGCAGGTGAAGAGATTTGCCGTTCTGACCATTTTCTTTCTGGCGGCTCTTTCGGTCTATGTCTATTTGCCAGTCCGGACGGAGGCTGGAGCTGCGTTTCACTGGGGAGATCCCAGCACCCTTGATCGATTCATCGCACATGTGACTGGAAGGGCCCACCGGGGCGTTTACGTATTCAATCTCTCGGCGTGGGATTGTGCCCTTCGCGCAAGGGATGCTCTTGCATTGCTCTGGTCCCAGTTCTGGGGGGCCCTGATCATATCGGTTTACGGATGGCTCAGATGCACATGGAGATGGCGGTTATTCTGGGTCTTGATCGTTCTTGGGGATCTAGCTTTCACTTTGTTTTTGAACACCATATCCCTTGAGGTAACAGTCTTCATGCTGCCGACGACCATCGTCTTGGCGATACTGATGGGGATAGGCATCGCCCATGGTCTAGCTAGGGTCAGGGGTGCTTTGGCGATTGGGACCAGAATGGAAATGGGTATGAAGGCGACGTGCTGCCTCCTCCCCGTTCTCGCGCTGGTCTTGAATTACAGCATTTCCGACCAGAGCAGAAACTATACCGCCTACGACTGGGCTATGGATATTTCCAGGACTGTCAATTCAGGAGCCACGGTTTTCCTGGGAGGAGACAACAATTTTTTCCCTGTCTTATATTGTCGTGTGGTAGAGCGCTTTAGGGAAGATCTGAAACTCTATGATCGAGAGAACATCGCGTTCAAGATGCCTTATATGGGTAAGCGAGGGGGTTATTTCTACGGAAACTGGGAGGGTTTCAGGGACCTGCTTGAGAAAGAGATCGTAAAGCAAAGGGAATCCGATGGCGTCTTCTATGCGGTCTTTGAGTCGAATACCGTTCACCTACCTGAAAAATATGCACTTGTGCCGAGCGGGCTGATTCATCGGGTTGTGGAGGAAAAGAAGCTGAATGCTCCTTACAAAGTGGAGAATGTCTGGAGGTATTATTCGAGTGAAAGTTTCTTTGATGAATTTGAAAGAGATTATTTGAACCGGCAGGTTTGTGCCCACTTCTTTTACAGGCTGGGGAAACACCTCTTTATGGCGGGGAGCAGGAGTGCCGCCTACAAATACATGAGGCGGGCTGCTTCGGTTGGGTACGATGACTCCGGAATCCATATCCTTGTCGCTCTTGGTCTTGCTGATGAGGGTTTTTTTGGAGAGGCTAGGGAGCAGATCGAGAGGGCCGCCACGTATCAGAAGGATGGTGGTGTTATTCAGAACGCCTGGGGTTGTTACTATTACAAGAAGGGCGATTACGACAAAGCGATTGCTGCATTTCGAAAGGCTGCCGAATCCAGCCCTCGCCAAGCCATGTATCATAAGAATCTCGCCATGGCCTTGTACCAAGAGGGGAGAATAGGTGAAGCGACTCTCAGCTCACGGATGTCGTTGGAGCTTGAAGGGGATCAACCCGATCTCATTGAGATGATGCGCCAATATGGACAAGAACAATTACCAAAAAAATAGAATCGGATTCTTGGGAGCCATGTGAAGAAAGAAGCGAGAGTTGAGATCCTGATTTTTCTGCTTTTTGCATCCCTATACTGGGTCTACCTGTTGACCGTCTGCCCTACGGCGTACTTGGGGGACAGCGGGGAATTGACGGCTGCCGCTTTCTGTCTCGGGATACCACACAACAGCGGTTATCCTTTGTATAGCTTGTTGGGGAAGCTGTTTTGCCTCATTCCAGTGGGGAACATCGGGTTCAGGATGAATCTGATGTCGAGCTTTTTCGCTGTTCTGACGGTCTGGTTGGTCTATTCTTTGATTGTGAGGTGGACCTCTTCCAAGTTAGCCGGCCTTGTAGCGGCTGGGATTTTGGCTTTCAGTCCTGTGTTTTGGCTTGAGACAGTCTCTGCGGAAGTCTACCCACTCCACTCGTTTTTCGTCGCTCTTTTGATGAAGGTGTTGCTTTGGTGGGATGAAAAGAAAGAGTTTTACCGGCTGATCGTCTTGGTGCTTTTGACGGGTTTCAGTTTTGGCAATCATATGCAGACGGTGATGCTCGCACCTGCGGTGTTGTGGATGGTTTTCTCCGGGGATCGAAGGGCACTCTTGGATGTGAGACGATTTCTGATTTTGAGTGTCTTTTTCCTGGCTGCCCTCTCTGTGTATCTGTACTTGCCCATCCGGACTGATGCTGGAGCCGCGATTCACTGGGGCGATCCCAACAGCCTTTATCGATTCATTGCTCACGTGTCAGGAAGTGCTCACCGAAGCGCATATGTATTCAACCTCACAGGGTGGGATTATTTGAAGAGATCAGAGGCAAACCTGTGGTTGGCGTGTTCCGCCTTTGGATTGATCCTTCTGTTAGCCCTGTGGGGCTGGTTGAAGTTGGCTTCCAAGCGCTGGCAATGGTTTTTCGTCTTGTTGGTCGTCTTTGATTCTTGCTACACCGTTTTCTTGAACACGGTATCTCTTGAAGTCACGCCTTTCATGGTCGCAACAGCCATAGGGCTTGCTTTTCTCATGGGGATAGGAATAGCCGATATGCTGCGGCGAGTTGAGAACCTTTCCGGGATAGGGAGGATGACGAAGCGTTTGATCCGAGGGGCATGCGGTGTGGTTCCTGTTATTTTCATGATGTTGAATTTCAGTTTATGTGATCAGAGCAGGAACTATACCGGTTACGAGCAAGCTCTCAATATGTTAAGGACCACGCAGCAAAATGACACGCTCTTTGTATCGGGTGATAACTATGTTTTCCCGGTAACTTACGGCCGCCTGGTGGAAAGGATGCGTGAGGATGTGAGCCTTTATGATCGTTACAATCTTATTTTCCAAATGCCCTCTATGGAACTGCAGGGAAGGTCTCGAACAAAAACCTGGGAAGAAAAAAGAGACCGGTTCGAGAAAGACATCATTACAGAGAGAGGGAGAAGTAATGTTTTCTACGGGTCATTCGGGCCTTATGCGATAAAGATGCCTGAGGGATATACATTGGTACCCTATGGGATCCTTCACAAGGTCGTTAAGGAAAAAGCCACTTTGGATTTAAAGACGATAGAGCGAACATGGGAATACTATGCCACGGAGAGCCTCCAGGAAAGCTTTTACAGGGACTACATGAGCCGGGAGGTAAGTGCATTCTTCTATTTCAGTCGTGGTAAACATCTGATTCTTTTGGGCCAGGCCTCCAGGGGGTTGGAATACCTGAGGCTAGCTGCGACAATCGGCTACGATGATACCCTTATCCCTTCGGAAACAGGCATCTTCCTGACGGATCATGGCTACTACGAGGAGGCCCGTCAAGCCCTGGAAAGAGCATTGATTTACAACGAGGATCTCGGTAGCGTATACAACAATTGGGGATACTATTACCATCGGATCGGAGACCTCAAAAATGCGGTGGCCTCTTTCAAAAAAGCCGTTGAGCTGAAGCCTGAACGATTTAACTTCTACAATAATTTAGGCTTTGCCTATTATGAACTGGGGGACAAGACGGCATCCGAGCTCGCTCTCAAGCAATCACTACTTATCAACGAAGACCAACCCGAGATCAAGAGATTCTTGAGCGACCATATTTTCAAGGAGGAGCATATCCAATAAGCACGGCGTCCCGATTCTCAGAAAGAAGAGGAATGGCAAACTTCGATAAAGAGGATGATCTGTTCGGCTATGACAGATGATGAGATCACTCGCGACAGGGTAACCAGGACAAAAACTGGCTCCTTTTCTGATCCCCCCAGAACACAAGAAAAGGCCTACGATCAAGGAGTAACTATTTTCCTTTCCCTTAGGCGACTCTTTGGTGGCCCCGCGTTCTCTCTGTTTTTCTTCTTCTTGACATTTTACTATTTCACGAATGCTGGATGGTACAAGGGAGGGGATGAATCTTGTATGACCCACCTTGCGAGGTCTATAGCATGGACGGGAAAGGTGGGATTGAAATCGTCCGGCTCTATCGGCCAGGAACATTTAGGAGACGTTACAAGAGGTCAGGATGGATTGTTTTATGGCAAATGGGGGCTTGGACAGTCGCTGGTTCAGGTGCCGTTTGTCCTGCTTCATCGATTCCTAGTGGGAAACGCCGGGCGGGGTGGTGGCTCAAAAGAGAATCTTCCTTTGGAGTACTACGCGTCGGAGTTCCCTTTTCTCATGCTCTGTCCATCGACGATATCTGCACTTGGCTGTTTGATATTCTTACTGTTTTGCTTACGCCTAGGATTTACGCAAAGGGCATCTATGGTCCTGACTCTGGCCTATGGACTTGGTACCATGGCGTGGCCCTATTCCAAGTCCCTCATGTCGGAGGCCACGCTTAATGTCGCCATCCTTGGAGGTGTTTATGGGGCTGTAAGCTATGTCCTGACATGCCGCCGTGCGTGGATGGCAGTGGCTGGGATTTGCATGGGATTCGCCTTTATAACGAAGCCAGTAGCGTGTGTCATCATCCCCGTTCTCGTCATGTATGTTGTTGGATCTGCTCCTTCAAAACGTACTATTTTCGATCTCGGTTTGGCGTTCGGGATACCATTAGCAGCATTCTTAAGTATCCAGCTGTGGTATAACTTCATACGATACGGCACTGTTTTGCAATTTGGGTATAACACAGGGCCGGACAGTTTAGGATTTGGCACACCCCTTTATGTAGGCCTATGGGGGTTATTCGCAAGCCCTGGGAAGAGTTTCTTCCTTTACACACCGCTGAGCATTCTTGGCCTGGCTTCGATGGGGAGGTTTCTTAAAAGACATCGGGCGGAGGCTCTCTTGTTTATGGCAGTGTGTATCGTTTATATCGTGCCGCACGCCCTTTGGTGGGCTTGGGCGGGAGATTGGGCTTGGGGGCCTCGGTTTCTGCTGGTGGTTACACCATATATTATCCTTCCGATTGGCATGTTTTTCGAAACGTGGGCTGAGAGGTCTCGCGTAAGGAAAGCCTTAGCAGGCATCCTTATCCTTTTCTCCTTTTTGATGCAATTTCTAGGCGTCAGCATCCATCCCTATTCATACATTCTTGCCCGATCAGATGTGATAGGCCGATTTGTGGACCTGGACACGTCCACCTTCACCTATGCTTGGACATACAAAGAAAGCACCTTCTCTAATTTCAGCCCCATGTTTTCTCACATTGTCGGGAATTGGTGGTTGCTCAAGCATATGATTTTCTCCTACGATCTCTGGTCAGATGTCCCCTGGAGGAGACTGGGTGACTTCCACCTGAATCAACCCCTGTGGGTCAAAGATGGCCGCACCATCCCATTTTGGTGGCCCGTGTCCTTACCTCTCTTCGCACGCGGGTCTGCAAGGTGGGTTCTCCCTCTCGCCGTCACAAACCTCTTGATGGTGGTCTGGTGGGGCTTGAGGTTGCTCAGGGCGATAAGACGGAGGTAAAGCGAAAGCGCCCTATTTCTCTTAGGGTGGATTCGGGGATTGCCGCATTATGGAAAAGAGCGAATACGAGATCATGTACTTCCTTGAATCTTCCTACTGGTGGTTTATAGGCAAGCAATTTCTGATCCAACGTGAGCTTGAGAGCCTAAGTAGGAGCATGGGAGGTGGGGGCAGGATCTTAGACATCGGTTCGGGAACAGGTCTGAATCTAAGAATACTTGAAAAGTATGGCAAGGTCTTTGGCATAGAAAGATCGACCGAAGCGATAGGATTTCTTAAAAAGCGAGGCTTGGACGATATCGCGTGTGCAGATGCCCGTGAACCCCTTCCGTTTAGGAATGACACTTTTTCTGCCGTCACCTGTCTGGACGTGCTTGAACACCTTGACGATGATGAATTTCTTTTGTCGGAGATGTACCGGGTTTGTAAGCCGGGAGGGAATCTCGTCATTACCGTTCCCGCGTTTCAGCTCTTCTGGAGCCCTCACGACGTCGCTCTACATCACAGACGCCGTTACACGAAACGGCAGTTGCTGGGCCGGACAAGAAACATCCGATGTAAGATCGTAAAGGCAAGCTATTACAACACGGTCCTGGCGCTTCCTATTATGGCCTTTAGAAAGTTGAAATCATTCCTTCCCGTTAGAACTCATTCCCGGTCTGATTTTTTTCTACCTCTTCCAGAATTCTTGAACAAAACCCTAGCCACGTTGTTCAAGCTGGAGATCAGCTTCCTCCGATACCTCGATTATCCTTTTGGGGTTTCTCTATTGGTTATCCTTCGGAAAGGAGGCGAAAAGGGAGATAGGAAGAGCAAATGATGAATGGTGATAAGAACAAGAGGAAAGACGTGCTTGTCATAATAATGTTTGCTCTTGGGGTTCTCCTTTTCTTCCAGCGGTTTCTCCTATCACAGGAAAGCTTGTATGGAGGAGATTTCACCCTTTACTTCTTTCCACTCAAGAAATTCATACATGATCATCTCTTAGAGACTGGCAGCTTACCTTTTTGGAATATTTATCAATTCTCCGGGACACCTCTCATAGCCAACATCCAGGCCTCGCTGTTCTACCCCTTGGGATTCCTCTACTATCTTCTGACTCCCGAACGGGCCTACGTTTATTCCACCATCATGCACGTCATGCTCGGCGGCATCTTCATGTACGGCTTCATGCGAGCCCTACCAGTGTCACCGTCGGCCAGCTTCGTTTCAGCAGTGGTTTTCTCTTTCAATGGCTTCTTCATGGGTCATCTCTACGCCGGGCATCTCACTTTTGTTCAGAACTATATATGGATTCCGTTCGTTTTCTATCTCGTGCTGAAATTTAGTCGGGAGAAGCGGCTCGTGTACGCGGTATGTGGCGGGCTTCTTCTTGGTGTTCAAATTCTGGGTGGATTTCCACAGATCGCCTTCTACACCATTTTTTCGTCGTGCTTGTACCTATTATTCTCTTCCGCGATTTTCCTCCGTCGCGGCGCCCATAAGGACATTTCCATCGTCGCTCTAGGAATGATGATATTCCTCTTGCTCGGTTTCTGTGTCGCCGCTGTCCAGGTTTTTCCAACCCTCCAATTTACAGCCCTGTCCACCAGGGCAGGAGGTGTGAGCTATGAGATGGCCACCTACGATTCTTTGAACCCGAAGGAGTTGCTCGCTTTCTTTATTCCGGATATTTTTGGGAACGCAGTGGATGGCACCTACTGGCGAAGCTCTGAGGTCTGGCATTTCTGGGAAACCTGCGGCTATGTTGGCATCTTACCTTTGTTGCTGGCTCTGGTGAAGACAAGAGATGGGGAGCTTCGCCGAATCAGGTTTTTTTTCGGCATGCTTGCGGGTTTAGCTCTGTTTCTTGCTCTCGGGAAATACAATCCTCTTTATCCGCTCGTTTACAGACTGCCGGGTTTTCATAGCTTTCGTGTCCCGGCCCAAATCATCTTTCTCTACGTGTTTGGAATGGCCGCGTTGGCGGGCATCGGTATGCACCAGCTGAGGGAGGATGCATGGAGACTCAACAGGGGATCGGGTCTACTGTTTATTGGGATCGGGGTGTTGCTGTGCCTACTTGTGGTTGGGGTCCATTTCTTTCCTTTCCGATTTTTCTTTGTGTTTTTCAAGAATTTCTCAGAAGGGCCAGTGACACATGCCAACGTGGCCTCCTTATACCAGAGGGTTAGCAGTTCTGTGGACAGAAGCGCTTTTCTCTTTGGTGCTTCTCTACTCCTGCTCTTTGCCAGCAAGAATAAGCCATCCTTAAGATCTCACCTGAATATCCTAGCATCGCTCATCATCGCTGTGGACCTCTTTGTTTTTGGAAGCCAATTCATAAGACCGGCTAAGATCTGGACCCCTCCGGAAAAAGAGAGGGCCATCGCTGAATTCCCGAGAAGTCCGGTGCAGGGGAGGGTTATCACGACCGGTGATTTTTTCGGGGCTAATGACGGCCTGCGTTATAAATTTCCCTCTTTATTGGGTTACGACCCCCTGCTGATGAGAAGATATGTTTACTATATCCTTTCGAGCCAGGGTTATCCTCCTGACGACCATGTGGTCAACTTAGGCTCGATTTCCAAACCTGAATCAAAGCTGCTGAAACTCCTGCATGTGAAGAAAATTTTCCTCAGTGGGTCTGTGAAGGACTTGGATAATGACTTACCCTATGCAAATATCGTCAGCAGTGCGTTGTACAAAAGGCACGAAGAGATTCTTCCATTCTTGAAAAGCGATCAGTTTGATCCGAGACGAATGGTTGTCCTGGAGCAGCTCGAAGCTCGGAAGAAGTCTTGGGAGCCCGCGACCGGGCCACTGGTATGGGATTGTTCCGTGCCGGATTATCGTTACGAACTGATTTCGATGAAGGCATCAGTCAGTCAGCCAGGATATCTGGTGCTCAGTGAAATATATTACCCAGGATGGTATGCGACCGTGGACGGGAAGATGACCGATATTCTTTGTGGAAACTATATGTTCCGCGTGATTCCTTTGGAAAAAGGAACGCATGAGATCCGTTTGAAATTCATCTCCTGGCCTTTCCGGATTGGTGCTTTTGTCTCCCTCCTGGCGATGATCGTTTGTGCAGGGTCGGTTATGGGGAGAAAGAGAAAAGCCAGGAATGCCGGGGTTGGTCAAGAGGGGTAAGTCAGCCCTTTTTCATCGATGCCGGTTTCCTCCTGCGTGAGTGAAACAGGAGGAGGCCTGAAAGCAAGAAAAGAGTGAAGACCGTTATGGCAATGCCCAGTTTAATGGAGAAGGGATCGAAATAAAGAGTTACAATATGATTCCCGGCAGTCAGCTTGATCACTCTAAAGAGATAATTTCCCCTATAGATGTTCGTTTGAAGACCATCCAGAGATGCTTTCCAGCCAGGGTAAAAGACCTCACTCAGGAAAAGATACGACGGCTTTGATGTGTTGACTTCAAGGGACATGTAATCGGGCCTGTAGGATAGGAATCGGACACTCGCTGAAAGAGGGGTGGAGGCGGAGGAATCCTGGTCGCTCTCGGGTGTCTTGTCCCCTTTTTCAAATAGAACAATCTTGGTCGGATCGTATTCCGGCTTCTTCAAATAACTCAGCACTTCGTCCCTGTCAACCGTCATGTGACTGGGAACAACAAACGCACGTGGCAGACAGGTTTCACGCAACATACAAGTCCTCGTTTCGTGGGAGATTTCATACTTGACATTGAGCAGGTCGATGAAGTGACGGTTTTCATTAACGCCATAAAAGAAAGCAATCCAACCTTTTGGAAGCTGATCATTTGCATAGGCACTCAGATAGTTGAAGGTTCTGTACGGGAAAAGTGCGGTGAATCCTCCTATCGTCTGATAACCCAGGTACATTTCAATGTTGGCGCCCAAACCATTTCTGAAACTGCCCACTCGGTATAACGTCTTGTCTTGCCCTATGCTCGTGTCCAGGGCCTTTTTGGTGGTTTCTAACCAGCGAAAGATGCTCTCGTCGTAACGCACGCTCTCGTGAGTTACAGATGCCACATCCAGGAGCAAAACCACGCAGAGGCAAGGGACTCCCAACCTAAGCATCCAGGAGCCTTTTCTGAGAAGGAAAATGAAAAAGAAAATAACAGTGACGATGAAAAGGAGACGGTAGAAACCGGCGTAGATGAGATCCGATGCCAGGTCCATTTTGCTGGGAATGGCGTCAGGCAGAATAAAGGGGGAAAAGAATCTCAAGACAAGGGAGCGATCAAACCAGAACACCAGTACCAAAACGGACAATGTGAGCGTAAGAACACCGGAGACGGCGAAGCCCCGGTTGATGCAGGTCTTTCTCTCGCTGAGAAGATCATCCATGCCCTGGGCGGCCAAAATGGCCAGGCCGAAAACCCATAAAACAATGATTTTTGATGGAGCCCTGAAACGATCGAATCCAGGGAAGAGGTAAGCGATTTTGTAAACAGGAGTATGCCGCCCAAGAGCGAGAAGAAGAGCTACGGCCGATAGTATGGCCGCGAAGACAATCATTCTCTTGTTTTCGGATTTCCGGTAAGATATGCAGCAAATCAGAATCAGTGGAAGAATTCCCACATAGAGACTTTGCTGAGGGATGCTCCATGGGACATTACCGACCCAGAGGGTGTTTTCCGCGTAGTTTCCGAAAAAATGAGGAAGTAGGGCGGTAATGATGCCCTGAGGAGGATAGGAAGCGATAGTCACCATGTCGTAGCTATCGAGGCCAGCCCGCACAGACTTATCTATGAGTTCGAAAGCAGGAATGATTTGCATGGCGGAGAGAGCTGCGCCAGTCGTGAAAAACAGTGAGGCTATGATCAAAGGCTTCAAAAGGTTGCCTGACCACCCGGCGCGGTTCTCCGCGCGGCAGGCCAAAAAGAGCATTGCAGCCAGAAAGGTATAAAAAGCATCCTGCGGGGCTCCGGCGAGAATTTGTATTCCCCAGAGAGTACCTGCAATAGATGCTGGAATATATGGGGTGGATGACATCACGGCCCTATTGAGAAAATAAATGACCGCAGGCAGCCAGATGTAACTCCATATGGGGCACATATGGCCGAGATAGAGAAGGGCCATGACAAAACCATTGCATGTGTAGATCGCGCCAGCAACAAAGCTGCCCACACTCCCGATATTCAGTGATCTAACCAGTGCATACATGAATAGGCCGGCCAAGATGAAGTGCAGGAAGATGGAATACCCGTACGCCCTGTCAGGGGGAATCAACCAAAAGAGGAAGCCGAGAGGGTAAAAGACAGTTGACTCGAAATGGGCCCAGTAAGGCATCCCACCGAAGATGTATGGATTCCAGTATGGAATGGAATGATGAAGCCAAATCTCATCATAGAGGAATTTCTTCATGGGGAGATAAAAGGCGATGAAGTCGCCTCCGATGAGCCGGTGCCCACCCAGAATGATTTCGTTGAACAGGGCAAGGGCAAAGGCGCCCAGAACCGTGCAGCATAGAATATCTCTTCTGTTAAAATGAGGGAGTTGACGCATAGACTTTACTCAGTTAGGCCCGTCACTTTTCAAGTGCTCTTTTTTCGCAACCACTTTCCACCACAGCGAAATCAACTGAACGGCTGTTCGGTGAAGTCTCGGAAAATTGAAGAATTGCGACTTTCCATGGGCGCGGTGATAATGATGCACAGGAACCTCCACAAACCGATACCCAAAGTCTTGCATCTTCTTGACCATTTCGAGACAAATGGTGCCAGATGTGGAGTGGAGCGTGACCCTTTGGAAAATGGCGCGCCTCATCAGTCGGTAGTCGCAGTCCACATCGCGCAAGTGGAATCCGAATAGTATACGAACAATGTGATGATAAAGCCGACCAATGATGATACGGTGAAGAGGATCAGAGCGTTCGATCTTGTAGCCGTTGACCACATCCGTTTCAGGGGTGACTGCTGCGACAAGCTCAACCAGCTCTCGTGGGTCATACTGGGCGTCACCGTCGGTATAAAAAATCCACTCCTTTTGTGCGGCACTGAAGCCACTCCTGAGGGCTGCCCCATATCCTCTATTCTGTAGATGAGTGACGATGCGCACCTGTGGATAGAGCTTTCCCAGTTCTTCCAGCATTTCTCCGGTATGGTCTTGGCTTCCGTCGTTCACAACAACCACTTCATAGTCGTCAGTGACTCCCTGAAGGGTGTGCAGGGCGGAGATGACCATGCTGGGTATGGTTGCTGCATCGTTGAATGCGGGAAAGAACGCTGTGATACTCCGGAGTTTTTTCATAGGCTTTTACCGTCTCTTTCTAACGCAACGATTTCTTTCCCACAGCAAGAATGGAGACACCAAAAGGGATGCTGATTCTTGTAATGACCCGGGATTCAAGGATCAAGCAGGCTCGAAATAACGCACCCAGAGGACCCAGGTCTATAGCGATGTCGGAATCAGTCTGACATGGAAGGAGCTTTTCACCCAGCCGTTTCAGAAGGATGAGAGGGAAGAGAATGGTGTTCACGTAATTGATAAATATCACCTGTAGCCCATTATGTTCCATCTTCCTTGCGATCTCTTTCAACGTGTAACGATGACCTGTTGAGACTTTCTCGTCATGGATTCCTCTTAGCCAATCAAAAGCAGGAACCCGCAGGATCATTTTACCACCGGGAACCAAAACCCTTCTGGCTTCCCGGAAGGCGAGTTCATCATCCATCCCTGCGAAGTACAAAATATCGAAGGAAGTGACCATGTCAAAGGACTCGGAAGCAAATGGCAGAGCCATGACAGACGCTCTCATGACGTTATTTTGACCCCGTCTGCGTGAGAGGTGGATGGCGTGAGGAGAAAGATCCAGACCAATCACCTCGCCGTAATCCGCCAACATACGCATGTTGGCGCCTGTGCCACATCCTGCATCGAGAATTCGGAGTGTTTTGCCCTGCCAGCAGAACTTTCGTATGACATTTCGGACCATGGAAGCCATTCCCTGATACCACCAATGGGAATCTTCAACCTTGTACATGAGTTCATATTCCTTGGGCTCCATAGTGAAAATGAACTCCCCGTATACTTTTACTTAGCCAGCCATGGGCTGCG